>JANOKQ010000325.1:0-21496 GCA_031419375.1 Acidimicrobiaceae bacterium | reverse complement strand
GCATCATCGAACTCGCTCATACGACATTCTGGCCCGGCGCTGCATGTCTGCGCAGATATACGGTTGCCAGCGCAGCGGGGAACGGGCGTATCCTTCACCACGTGAGCGCCCTGATCCTCCCCCGTCGAATGCACACCGGTTGCTGACCCAAGCCGCCCTGTTTGCCGTTCGCCCGAAAGGATCCCCTCATGTCCAGCGAGTTCCTCACCACCCCGATCTACTACGTCAACGCCCGCCCACACCTCGGCCACGCGTACACCACCATCATTGGTGACGCCGTCGCCCGGTGGCACCGCCTGCTCGGCGACGACGTGCACTTCCTCACCGGCACCGACGAGCACGGCCTGAAGATCCAACAGGCCGCCGACGCCGCCGGCAAGACACCCCAGGAGCTGACCGACGAGATCGCCCCGCTGTTCCAGCAGGCGTGGCAGTCCTTGAACATCAGCAACGACGACTTCATCCGCACGACCGAACCGCGCCACCGAGTCGGCGTGCAGCAATTGCTGCAACGCTGCTACGACGCCGGCGACATCGAGCTCGGCGTGTATGCCGGCAAGTACTGCGTGGCCTGCGAGGAGTACTACACCGACGATGAACTGCTCCCCGGCGACCTGTGCCCGATCCACCGCATCCCGGTCGAGTACTTCGAAGAGGAGAACTACTTCTTCCGGCTATCCCGTTTCCAGGACCGTCTAGTCGAGTGGTACGCAGCGCACCCCGGGGCGATCGTGCCCGAGTTCCGCGGCAACGAGGCGCTCGGGCTGATCCGCGGCGGCTTGCGCGACTTCTCGATCAGCCGCACCAGTCTCACCTGGGGTATCCCGCTGCCGTGGGACGCCAAGCACGTCGCCTACGTGTGGTTCGATGCGCTGGCCAACTACATCACCGCGGTCGGCTACGGCACAGACGACGACCGCTTCCAGAGCTGGTGGCCGGCACGCCATCTGATCGGCAAGGACATCATCCGCCACCACTGCGTGTACTGGCCGGCGATGCTGCTGTCGGCCGGGCTGGAGCCGCCGAAGGGTTGGGCGGTCGGCGGATGGCTGCTCGTCGGTGGCGAGAAGATGAGCAAAACTCAAGGCAACGTCGTCAATCCGCTCGACCTGGTGGACGAGTTCGGTGTCGACGGTTTCCGCTACTACGTTCTCGCCGAAACCACCTACGGCCAAGATGGCGACTTCACATACGAGGGCCTCACCAACCGCTACAACGGCGACCTGGCCAACAACTTGGGGAACCTGTTGTCGCGGGTGGCGACCGTTGTCGGCAAGAAGTGCGACGGCATCGGCCCCGCGCCCCGCGCCGATTCACCGCTGGCCGACGTTGCCGCATCTGCCTACGCAGGGGCTGCCGCTGCCTGGGCGGAGGTGCAACCAAGCCGCGCCCTCGAATCGACGTGGTCGCTGCTGCGCGCGACCAACGCCTACCTCGAAGCGAACGAACCGTGGAAAGCCGAGCCGGGCGCCGCGGTCGACGCAGTGCTCGGCGACGCTCTCGAAGCTTTGCGGATCGTGGTGGTGCTGGCATCTCCGGCGATGCCCGACACGTGCCAGCACGTGTGGGAACGGATCGGCCTCGACGGCAAGGTCGCCGATCAGCGCCTCCCCGAAGCCGCCGCCTGGGGCGCCTACCCGGGCGGTCAAGCGGTCACCAAGGGCGAGCCGCTGTTCCCGCGCAAGGCCTGAACCCGCGATGCCTGAACCAGCGATGCCTGAACCAGCGATGCAGCCGGTGTTGATCGACAGTCACTGTCACCTGTACGAAACGCGCGGTGTACCGCTCGACGATGTGATCGACGCGGCGCACCGCGCCGGGGTGACGACGATGATCAACGTCGGTTGCGACGCCACCACGACCGCGGCTGCGATCGACATCGCCGGTCGCTACGACGGCGTGTTCGCAACCGCAGGGCTGCATCCCCATGACGCCGTCGAGGGGGTCGACACAATCGTCGCGTTCCTCGATGATCCGCACGTGATCGCCCTTGGCGAAGCCGGTCTCGACTACTTCTACGACCACTCACCCCGCGACGTGCAGCGCAACGTGTTCGCAGCGCAGATCCAACTTGCTCACGAGCGCGCGCTGCCACTCGTGGTGCACACCCGTGAGGCGTGGGCCGACACGTTCGACGTGTTCGCCGCCGAGGGCGTGCCGGAGCGCACCATCTTCCACTGCTTCACCGGCGGACCCGACGAGGCCCGCCGCTGCCTCGATCTGGGCGCCTACCTGTCGTTCAGCGGCATCGTCACGTTCAAGGCTGCGACCGACCTGCAGGCGGCCGCGGTGCTGTGCCCATCCGAGCGGCTGATGGTGGAGACCGATAGCCCATATCTCGCCCCCGTTCCGTACCGTGGGAGGACGAACCAGCCTGCGTACGTACGCGACGTGGCCGAGTTCGTCGCCGCGTTGCGCGGTGTCGGCCTCGCCGACATGGCCGCTTCCACCACGGCTGCCACCACCGCCGCGTTCTCCCTGAAAACTCGCTGAGTCGGCCAGCCCGGTCCGCTCGAATCGAGGGGGTGGCTTGTCATTGGGCACCCCAGTTCGTAACCTTTTGGACTGATGCACGTCCACGATCGCCGACGAGTCGCTGTGGCGGCAGCATTCACGATCATTGCCCTCCCCTCGGTGTGGCTGCTCGACCGTGACACTCCGACCGTTTCCCCCAGCGTTGCTGCTGCCGGGGTCCCTGGCCCACAGCTCGATCCGGCCGATCCCATCGCAGCCACCACCACCCCGGAGATCCCCGTCTTCTTGACCAACACCGTGGCCGCGGTGGCCCCAGCGGTGGTTGACATCGCGCTTGCTGCGCCGCTCGGTGCGAACGAGGCCGAGGGCGGTGCCAGCTACCAGCACTTCCTCGAGAGCACCCTGACCAACCCGTGCACCGCGCCGGTCGCCCCGTCAGGAGCCACGATCACCATCGTCAACATCGACAACGGTTTGTCGACCACGTGCACCAACACGCTCGGCTCACCCGTCCCGCCGAACATCGCGATCGTCATCCAAACCGATACCTACATCGGCATCGCCGACCTGGTCGACGCGCCCATCCCGGTGCGGATCAGCTGGTAACGGGTGCTGTCACGACCGGAGATCAACCGACTGCTCGCCGACAACGGTCTGGCTCCCCGCCGCGATCTCGGACAGAACTTCGTCGCCGACCCGAACACCGTGCGTCGCATCGCCCGCCTCGCCGAAGTCGGTCCCGGCGACCACGTTCTCGAAATCGGGCCCGGTCTGGGTTCGCTCACCCTTGCGCTCGCCGAGACCGGCGCCCACGTTCGCGCGGTCGAGGTGGACCGCGGTGTCGTCGCCGTGTTGCGCCGGATCGTCGAGAGCAACGAGCGCATCGAGGTGATCGAAGCCGATGCGATGCATGTGGATTGGGCTGCGGTGCTGAAGGACCATCCGCGGTGGACACTGGTCGCCAACCTGCCCTACAACGTTGCCACACCGCTGATCTGCGACCTGCTCGACGCGGTCCCGTGCATCACTCGCATGCTGGTGATGGTGCAACGTGAAGTCGCCGAGCGGCTGTGTGCCGCGCCCCGCTCGCCCGCCTATGGCGCGGTCAGCGTGAAGGTCGACTATTGGGCCACGGCACGCATCGCCGGCACGGTTCCGGCGAGCGTGTTCGTGCCCCGCCCGAACGTGGAGTCGGCGCTGGCCGACATTCGCCGGCGTGCTGTGCCCGCGACCACCGCTGACCGGACCCAATTGTTTCACCTGGTACGCACCGCCTTCGGGCAGCGCCGCAAGATGCTTCGTCGATCCCTCAGCGGGATCGTGCCCGCGGAGGTCTTCGAGGCCGCCGGCATCGACGCGCAGCGCCGCCCCGAAGAGCTCGGCGTGGCCGAATGGGGGGTCCTCGTCGATGCCCTCGCCGCACACAGCCCAGACAGTGACAGCCCAGACCGTGATAGCCCCGAACCTGGGGGACCGGTGTTCGACGATGGCGGTCGTTGAAGCGCACGCCAAGCTCACCCGTTCGCTGCGGATCACCGGGGTGCGCGCCGACGGATTCCACCTGATCGACGCCGAGATGGTCACCCTCGACCTTGCCGACCACCTGACGATCAGCGAGCATTCCACAGCGACCGTACTGAGCGCGGATGGGCCGTACTCGGCAGGGATGCCGCTCGATGCCACGAACCTGGTGGGCCGGGCGCTCGCCCTCGCCGGTCGCCGCGCCCACGTCCACATCCACAAGGTGATCCCCCACGGTGGCGGGCTGGGCGGCGGTTCAGCCGATGCCGCGGCAGTGTTGCGCTGGGCCGGTTTCGAGGACCTCGCCGCAGCTGCGGCGATCGGTGCCGACATCGCCTTCTGCCTCGTTGGCGGACGCGGCCGTGTGCGTGGAATCGGCGAGATCGTCGAGCCGATGCCGTTCATGGCGCTCGATATCACCTTGGTGATTCCCCCGCTGCAGGTGAGCACCCCGGCGGCCTACCGGGCGTGGGACCGCCTCGGCGGGCCGACCGCCGATGGGCCAAACGACCTCGAACCAGCAGCGATCGCCGTGGTCCCCGAGCTCGCTATCTGGCGCGACCGCATCGGGGCACTGGCCGGCTGCGCGCCAACCCTTGCCGGCAGCGGTGCGACCTGGTTCGTCGAGGGACACGTGGCCGCGCTGGAATCACTGGCCCCCGAGGCCACGGTGGTGTTCGCCCAGACCCGCCCTGAGACGCGCAGCGACCCCCGACCGGCGCTGCCGATCGAGGGTCGCTGACTTCAGACTCGTTCGATCACTTGCCGCGTTGGCGGGCGTGACGTGTGCGGCGAAGCATCTTCTTGTGCTTCTTCTTACGCATTCTCTTGCGGCGTTTCTTGATCAGTGATCCCATAACTCGCCAAACGCTATCGGCTCCTGCCACGGAACCAAATCGCCACCTACCCAACAAAGTTCGCCGTCGGCCGCGGGGCGGCGCGGGTATCGTGTCCGCCGACCCAGTCCGGGGTCGTTCAATGGTAGGACAGCGGTTTTTGGTGCCGCGTATAGGGGTTCGAATCCTCTCCCCGGAGCCAATGCTGCCCGTTGCCCGCCGTCGTGAGCGGCGCGGTGGGCGTGACTGCGGTAGAAAGACGGCATGGCTGTCACCGTGATCGTCCTCGCCGCCGGTGAAGGATCCCGCATGCGCTCGGCGCGCCCCAAGCCGCTGCACATGATCTGCGGACGGGCAATGGTGATGCACGTCATCTACGCACTCGAGCAACTCAAGCTCGACCGCACCGTGCTCGTGGTCGGCCACGGGGCCGAACGGGTCACCAAGAAGGTGCAGGAACAGGCACCGGAATGGGCCAACGTGACCTTCGTCGCGCAGACCGTGCAGCGTGGTACCGGTGACGCAGCGATGATCGGGATGAGCGTGATCCCCGGCGACGACCTCGACGACGATTCCACCGTCATCGTCTTGCCAGGCGACACCCCGTTGTTGCGACCGGCCACCCTTAGCCGCCTCCTTGCCGCCCACGAGTCGAGCGGCGATGCCGCCACCATCACCACGAGCACCCTCGACGACCCCACTGGGTACGGCCGCGTCATCCGGGCCACCACCAAGAACAACGCCGGCCGGGTGTTGCATATCGTCGAAGAGCGCGACGCCAGCGAGGCCGAGCAGGCGATCCGCGAAGTAAACATGGGGATGTACGCGTTCCGCCGCAACCTGCTCGGCCCCGCACTGCGACACCTCTCACCCAACAACACCCAGGGCGAGTACTACCTCACCGATGTCGTCGCCGTACTGGCCGGGATGGGCCACCGTGTCGGCAGTTTCGACGCCGCACCCGACGAGACCCAGGGCGTGAACGACCGCTGGCAACTCGCCCTCGTCGAACGCGAGCTCCGCAGCCGCACGAACCACCAGTGGTTACTCAACGGGGTGACGATGCTCGATCCGCGGCAGACCTTCCTCGATGTCACCGTGAGACTTGGGCGCGACGTCACGCTGTACCCGGGCACGATCCTGCGTGGCGCCACGGTGGTCGGCGACCGTTGCGAGATCGGGCCCGACGTACGTCTGAGCGACTGCACGGTGGCTGATGGCTGCATCGTCGAGAACACCGTCGGCGACGACAGCGAGATCCGTGAAGGTGCTCACGTGGGCCCATTTGCGCATCTGCCGCCCGGAAGCGCCGTGGCTGCCAGAGTCGTGACCGGCGCGTTCTACACTGCTCCTGTCGCCTGAGCCGTTCGGAGTGCACGCCATGGAAAAAGTCACAACCAAGCGAATGTCGCTGTATTCGGGCCGCACCCATCCGGCGCTCGCCGAGGAGGTCGCCTCCCACCTCCACACCGAGCTCGGCCATCCAAACATGGTCGAGTTCGCCAACGGCGAGTTGCGCCCCCGTTTCGGTGAAAGCATTCGCGGTACCGACGTGTTCATCATGCAGACCCACTTCGGCTGCGATGGGCGCAGCATCAACGACTCGATCATGGAACAGCTGATCATGATCGACACCGCGTACCGCGCCTCGGCCAAGCGGATCACTGCGGTCTGCCCGTTCTACGGCTATGCCCGCCAAGACCGCAAGGCCGAAGGTCGCGAGCCGATCACCGCCCGCCTGATCGCCGACTTGTTCAAGGCCGCCGGGGCCAAACGGATGGTGTCGATCGATCTGCACAGCGGGCAGATCCAGGGCTTCTTCGAAGGGCCGGTCGACCACCTCACCGCAATGCCCGTGCTCGAGAACTACGTCCGCAAGTACGCCGAGAACCCGGTGATCGTGTCGCCCGACGCCGGCCGGATCAAGGTGGCCGAGCGGATGGCGCAGCACCTCACCGACAAAGGTGCCGACCTCGCATTCATCTACAAGCGCCGCCCGAAGGGCACAACGAACGTCGCCGAGGCCAAGGAAGTGATCGGTGATGTGAAGGGCCGGTTGTGCATACTCACCGACGACATGATCGACAGCGGAGGCACGATCTGCTCGGCTGCCGACATCTTGCTCGAACGGGGCGCCACCGAGGTGTGGGCGATGGCCACCCACGGCGTGCTCAGCGGCCCGGCCGTCGACCGGTTGAAGAACTCGCGCATCGAGCGGGTGGTGCTGACCAACACGCTGCCGTTGCCGCCCGAGAAGCAGATCGACAAGATCGAGGTGCTGTCCATCGCCCCACTGATTGCTGCGGCGTTGAACGCAGTGTTCGACGACACCAGCGTGAGCGACATCTTCGGTGGCGAGAACCAAGCCTGAGCTGGCTGGCCCAACCTGGCGGCTCAGGCAGGTGGGCGATCGGGGTGGGCTCCGGTAGGATCGCAAACCGTTCTGGAACGAAGTTGATCGAGGCCCTGTCATGTCGCAAACCAAGCTTGTCGCAACCACCGGTCGCACCACCGGATCGGCGGAGTCCCGTCGCCTCCGTGCTGCCGATCACATTCCCGGCGTGCTCTACGGCCATGGGATGACGCCGGTCAGCGTTACCGTCGAGCGTCGCGAACTGCGTGTCGCGCTCAGCGGCCCGGCCGGTGCCAACACGGTGCTGTCGCTTGAAGTCGATGGCAAGAGCTACCCGGCCGTCGTCAAGGAACTGCAACGCCACCCCGTTCGCCGCACGGTCAGCCACATCGATTTCCTGCAGGTCAGCATGAACGAGGAGATCACCGTTTCGGTGCCGCTGCGTCTCGAGGGCGAAGCCAAAGCGGTACTGGCCGCCGGCGGCATCGTTGACCCCGCGGTCGACTCCATCGACGTGTTGACCACCCCGAACAACATGCCCAACGAGTTCGTCATCGACGTCACCGACCTGCAGCCGCACGACATCATCCGGTTGTCGGACGTGCCAATGCCCAAGGGCGTCACCCCCACCGGGGACCCCGACATGCCCGTGGTCACCACACTGATCAGCCGGCTTGCCGAGGAGCTCGGAGCCGCCGATGCGGCCGCCGCTGATGGTGCCGCGCCCACCGAAGGCAGCGACGCCGCACCCGAGTGACCGTCAGGTCGAGGTGATGCGGACGTAGGCGCGCGGTGGCTGTCGAAACACTCATCGTCGGTCTCGGCAATCCGGGCAAACAGTACGAACGCACCCGCCACAACGTCGGTGCCGATTGCATCGATGAGCTCGCCCGCCGGGCCGGTGTGCTGCTCAAAAGCGGGCGTGACAAGGCGCTCGTCGCCGAAGCGTCGATCGATTCGCACCGGGTGGTGCTCGCATTCCCGACCACGTTCATGAACGACAGCGGCCTCGCAGTACGCCCGACGATGAAGCGGTACGGGCTCACCGAACCAACGCAACTGATCGTCATCCATGACGAGCTCGACCTCGCTCCCGGCGTGGTGCGGGTCAAGGCCGGCGGCGGCCTGGCGGGCAACAACGGGCTGCGCAGCATCACCGCCCACCTCCACACGCAGGACTACCTGCGCGTACGGATCGGGATCGGCAAGCCGCAGTCGAAAGAGCACGGAAAGGGGCACGTCCTGTCGAAGCTGCCGCCGCGCGAGCGGGTGCTGCTCGACATCGCCATCCACCACGCTGCCGATGCGGTCGAGGTGCTGATTCGCGACGGCCTCGACGCTGCGCAGCGCCAGTACAACGGCACCGCGCTCGATCCCGTCGCCGACTGAACGCGTCGACTGAACGCGCCAGCTGACCGCGCTGGCCCGACGGCGCGGTAGGTTGCCGAGATGGTCGAGATCTCGTGCGCATTTGCCACCTCACTGGACACGCCCGAGCACGTGGCGATCGCCGAGCAGCTCGGCTACCGGCGGGCCTGGCTGTACGACTCGCCAGCGTTGTACCCCGATGTGTGGATGATGCTCGGCGAATGCGCTCGGCAGACGTCGATCATTGAGATCGGGCCCGGCGTAGCGATCCCGTCGTTGCGCCATCCGATGGTCACCGCATCGGCCATCGGCACACTCGCCGCGCTCGCCCCCGGACGCGTCAACATGGCCATCGGGTCGGGTTTCACGGGCCGCCTCACCCTCGGCCAGAAGCCGCTCCCATGGAGGTTCGTGCGCGAGTACGTGATTGCCGTGCAGGGTTTGCTCGCTGGCGAAACGGTCGACTGGGAGGGTGCCCCGATTCGGATGATGCACCCCGCCGGATTCGGCGCGGCGCGCCCGCTGCGAGTTCCGTTCATCCTCGGCACCGGTGGCCCAAAGGGCAACGCTGCGGCCCACGAGCTCGCCGACGGGGTGTTCGTCACCACACCGACGGCCGAGTTCGAGCGCTGCGCAGTCCTCACGTTCGGCACCGTGCTCGACGACGGCGAAGATCCCGGCAGTGCACGGTCGATGGCTGCAGCAGGGCATGCCGGTGCATTGGCGTACCACGCGGTGCACCTGCGCGGCGACGTCACCGAACTTCCCGGCGGCGACCGCTGGCTGGCCGCGCTCGAGGAGTTCCCCGCTCGCGAGCAGCATCTCGCGCTGCATGAGGGCCACCTCATCGAGGCCAACGAACGCGACATGCTGGTGGTTACCGGCGAGACGCTGGCGATGTTCGGCTACGCCCGCACGGCCGCCGGATGGCGGGCGCACGTCGACACCCAGGTCGCCGCCGGAGCGACCGAGATCGCCTACCAACCCGCAGGACCCGACATCGCCGGCGAGTTACGCCGCTTCATCGACGCTGCGTCCAGTTGACCCGACTGGCTACGTAGCGACCGGCTCGTCGATCACCAGGCGACCCGATTGGAGGCCGATCCGACGGGTGAGGTGGACGTTGCCGAGCAGAGAGCGGTCATGTGTCACTAGCAGCACCGTGCCCCGGAAAGCCTCGAGTGCGATCTCCAGTTGCTCGATTGCCGCGAGGTCGAGGTGGTTGGTGGGCTCGTCGAGGACGAGGCAGTTCGTACCGGATGCCATCAGCAATGCCAGCACGGCGCGCGTCCGCTCGCCCGGTGACAGCGACGCCGTGGGCCGGTGCACCTCGGCCGCGCCAATGCCGAACTTGGCTAACAGGGTTCGCGCGTCGGGTATGGCCAGACCGGTCTCGATCATGAACGCCTCGAGTAACGTCGCGTCACCGGACAGTTGCCCGCGACGCTGTTCCAGTTCACCAACGACCACGCCGGGACCGAACCAGCGTTCACCGGCATCGACCGGGCGGCGTCCCAAGATCGCGTCGAGCAAGGTGGACTTGCCACTGCCGTTGTGACCGACGATGGCCACCCGCTCGCCGCTGCCGATGGTGAGCGTCACCGGGCCGAGCACGAACTCGCCGTTGCGCACCACGACGTCGCTGAGCCGCACCACCACATCGCCGCTACGCGCCGCCTCCCCGAACGTGAGCCGCAGCTGCCACGCCTCGCGGGGTTCCTCCACCACCTCGAGCCGTTCCATCGCCCGGTCCGTTCGTGCCGCCTTACCGGCGAGCTGTTCGCTCTGGTTGACCTTGAACGACTTGATGTGCTTGTCGCCGTCGGACGGCTTGTTCTTGGCTTTGCTCAGTCCCTGCGTGGCCCACTCGCGTTCGCGCTGGGCGCGGCCGCGCAGGTTCGACCGCTTCTCGGCGTACTCCTCGTACCGTTCCATGGCCTGATCGGCACGGCGCTGATGTTCCACACCGAACGCCTCCCACCCGCCGGCGAACACGGTGATCTGGTGCGTGAACTCATCGAGCTCGGCCACGTGGGTGACGGTGCGGCGGAGGAACTCGCGGTCGTGGCTGACCAGCACCACTGCGGCCTGGCGGGTCGTGACCCAGTGCTCGAGAATCGCCAGCCCATCGAGGTCGAGATCATTGGTGGGCTCGTCGAGCAGGAACACGTCGAACTGCGCCAACAACAACACCGCCAGGCCGACCCGCGCCGCCTCGCCGCCCGACAGCGAGTCCATCGTCTGGGCGAGCAAGCGGGGCTGCAGGTCGAGCTCGGCCCACACCCCGCCGACACGCGCGTCGAGATCTGCGCCGCCGAGCGCCAACCACCGGTCGAGCGCGTCGGCGTAGCGATCGTCGGCACCGGGCGAAGCAGCGGCGAGGTCGCCGGTTGCCGCTTCCAACTCGGCCGACGCGTCAGCGACACCGGTGCGCCGCGACAGTGACTCCAGCACGGTCTCGGCCGCAGTGCGTTCCGGCTCCTGTGGGAGGTAGCCGACCGTTGCGTTGGAGGGCATCGCCACGACCGATCCCGCGTCGACCCGTAGCGCACCGGCAAGCACCCGCAGCAACGTCGACTTGCCGACACCGTTGGGGCCGACGAGACCCATCCGCCAGCCTGGAGAGACCTGCAGCTCGACCCCGTCGAGGATCATCTCGAGTCCGAACGACAGTGACAGCGAGCGGGCGTGGAGGGTGGCGTTGGCAGACATGGTGGATCGTTCACAGTCTGGCGGGGGGTCGGCAGAGCGAGGCACCGATACGCTGAATTGCCCCATGTCGCCCGCCGATTCCCCATCTACTTCGACCGGCCGCACCTCCCCCGCGCCCCCCTCGCATGCGCCAAACCCGCCCGTGCCAAACCCGCCCGCCATGCCGCTGCAAGCGCTCGCCCCGCTGCTGCGTGACGAGCCGGGCCTCACCCATGCCTTCGGCGATCCGCAGGCACTCGTAGCCGTGTCCGAGGCGGCCCGCCCGATCGCCATCGCCGCGCTCAGCCGGCTCGGCGGGCGGCGGCCGCTCGTGGTCGCGTGCCCCACCGGCAGCGACGCCGGTCAGCTCTACGACGATTTGCGCCAGTTCCTGCCCGCCGACGACGTGGTGCTGTTTCCGGCCTGGGAGACGCTGCCGTTCGAGCGGGTCAGCCCGAGCGTGGAAACCATGGGCCGCCGCCTCGAGGTGCTGTGGCGGCTCCGCCAGCCCGAGCGGATGCCCGCAGTGGTGGTCACCGGTGTGCGCGCCCTGCTGCAGAAGCTCGGACCAGGTGCCACGACGACCGAACCGATCGAGGTCCGGCCCGGCGACATCCTCGATGCCGACGAGTTGATGCGCTCGCTGATCGGTTTCGGGTATCGCCGTGAGGAACTGGTCGAGCACCGCGGCGAGGTGGCGCAGCGCGGCGCGATCATCGACGTGTTTCCCTCCACCGCCGAAGCGCCGATCCGCATCGACCTGTGGGGCGACGAGGTCGACCGACTCACCGAGTTCATGGTCAACGACCAACGCAGCACCGAGGACCTGACCGGGGTCTGCATCTTCCCCGCCCGAGAGTTGCTGCCGAGCGATCAGGTCCGGCGGCGGGCCACCCAACTGTTGACCAGCGAGCCGTGGGGGCGCGAGCAGTGGGAGCGCCTGGCCGAAGGGACGTTCTTCGACGGCATGGAGAGCTGGCTGCCCTGGCTCGTCGATGGCGACCCAACTGGCGACCCAACTAGCGACCCAACTGGCGACGCGGCCGGGCCCGCATCGGGCGGGTTGATCACCGCAGTGCTGCCGCCCGCCGCGAAGGTGGTGCTGATCGAGCCGCGACGGATGCGCGACCGGGCCAACGACCTCCTCGCCGAAGAAGACGATCTGGCCCGCTCGCTGGCCAGTACGTGGGCGCGCGACGCCGAGCGAACGTTCCCCCGCCTGCACGCCGACACCGATGCCGTACTGTCCACCGGCCAGCAGATGTGGACGATCAGCTCCACCCCGACCAACCCCGATGCACCGATGGTCCAAGCGACCGGGTGGGGGCCCGTGGTCGGCGACGGCGAAGGGCTGGCGCTACGCCTGAAGGAGCTGCTCGCCAATCAGTACCGGGTGGTCGTTGCCGCCGACGGCACCGGCTCGGCCCAGCGTCTCGCCGCATTGCTGCGCGACCGCGGGCTCGACTTCAAAGTCGTCACCGACGCCGCTCTTGCCAAGTCGTCCACTCTCACTCGCCCGGGCGGCTACGTGGTCGTCGCTCCCCTGCATCGCGGTTTCACGCTGCCCAACGCCAAGCTGTCCGTCGTTGCCGAAGGGGACCTCACCGGCCGACGCCGATCGCACCGCCAGGCACGCCCACGCAAACGCCAGAGCGCCGGGTTCTTCGAAGATCTCAAATCTGGCAACTACGTTGTTCACTACCAACACGGCGTCGGCCAATACGAGGGGATGGTCAAGCGGACCATCGGCGGGGTCGAACGCGATTACCTGCTACTCGCCTACAAAGGCGGCGACAAGCTGTACGTGCCCAGCGATCAGATCGACTCGCTGCGCCAGTACACCGGCGGCGAGGCACCATCGCTGCACCGCCTCGGCGGGACCGATTTCGCGAAGGCGAAGACCCGCGTCCGGAGCGCCGTTCGCGAAATCGCCCAAGAGCTCGTCGTGCTGTACCAGAAGCGACTCAACGCGCCCGGCCACGCGTTCGGTCAGGACACGCCATGGCAACACGACATGGAAGACGCCTTCCCGTTCGCCGAAACCCCCGATCAGCGCACCGCGATCGACGAGGTCAAACACGACATGGAGTTGCCATATCCGATGGACCGGTTGGTGTGCGGCGACGTCGGTTTCGGCAAGACCGAGGTGGCCATTCGCGCCGCATTCAAAGCCATCCAAGACGGCAAGCAGGCAGCAGTGCTGGCACCCACCACACTGCTGGCCACCCAGCACGGCAACACCTTCGCCGACCGGTTCTCCGGTTTCCCGATCCGCGTCGAAGTGCTCAGCCGGTTCCTCAGCGCGAAAGAGGCGCGCAAGGTCATCGAAGGCCTCAAGACCGGCGAGGTCGATTGCGTGATCGGCACCCACCGCCTGCTCCAAGACGGCGTCGTGTTCAAAGACCTCGGCCTGCTCGTGATCGACGAGGAGCAGCGATTCGGTGTCCAGGCCAAAGAGACGATGAAGAAGCTCAAGACCAACGTCGATGTGCTCACGTTGTCGGCAACGCCGATTCCGCGGACGCTGGAGATGAGCCTGGTCGGTATCCGCGACCTGTCGCTGCTGCAGACCCCACCGGCTGATCGCCAGCCGATCCTCACGTTCGTCGGCGAATACGACGAACGCGTCGCGATCGAAGCGATCCGCCGCGAGTTGCTCCGCGAGGGCCAAGTCTTCTGGGTCCACAACCGGGTCAACACCATCGAGCGGGCGGCGCACCGGCTACGCGAGCTGGTTCCCGAGGCGCGCATCGCCATCGCTCACGGGCAGATGGACGAGGGCTCGTTGGAGCAGATCGTGGTCGACTTCTGGGAGGGCCGCTACGACGTACTGGTGTGCACCACCATCATCGAAAGCGGCATCGACATGCCAACGGTCAACACACTGGTCGTGGAACGCGCCGACCTGCTGGGCCTCGGCCAGATGCACCAACTGCGTGGCCGCGTCGGGCGCAGCGGATCGCGCGCGTATGCCTACCTGTTTCACCCGCGCGACGCCCGCCTCACCGAGGAGGCTTATGAGCGGCTGCGTACCATCGGCGAGGCGACCGACCTTGGCAGCGGGTTCAAGATCGCGATGCGCGACCTCGAGATTCGCGGTGCCGGCAACCTGCTCGGCGAATCGCAGAGCGGCCACATCGCCGCGGTCGGGTACGACCTCTACTGCCAGATGGTCACCGAAGCAGTCGGCGAGATGAAGGGCGAGCCGCCCCCGAAGGTGCGCAGCGAGGTCAAGCTCGATGTCCCCACCGATGCGTACCTGCCCGCCGATTACGTCGCCAAGGAAGAGCTGCGGCTCGAGGCGTATCGGCGCCTTGCCGCGGTCACCGAATCCGGTCAGGTCGACGACATCCGCGCCGAATGGGAGGACCGCTACGGTCCGGTGCCCGTGCCAGCGAACGCGTTGTTGAGCGTGGCCTACCTGCGCGCCGAGTGCCATCGGCTGGGCCTGCGCGACGTGTCGATGGTGGGCAGCGGGGCGCGCCTGGCACCGTTGCAGCTGCGCGTCAGCGAAGCGATGCGGTTGAAGCGATTGAGCCGCAAAGCGATCTACAAAGAAGATGCCGAGCAACTCGTCGTGCCGCTCGGGCGTGGGGACCCGGCCGAGTACCTCGTCGGGTTCCTCCGCGAGCTGCGACCGCCTCCCGAGCCAGTGGCAACGTGATGCGTTTGCAACTCGTCCGCCCCGCAGAACATGCTGCGCTCGTCGAGTGGCCGCTCACGACGCCGCTGGCGGAGTGGGAGATCCCGGGCATGCGGCTGCACCTGGCCGGGTTCTACTGGGGCGACTGCTCGTTGTCGAACACGTTGTTCCGCCGTGACGCCGATGCGCTGCAGGCCTACATCATCGACGTCGAGACCGGCGAGCGGCACCCCACGCTGTCGGCCGGGCAACGTCGTCACGACCTGCAGATCGCCACCGCGAACGTCGCCGGCGACCTGGTCGACCTGCAGGTCGGCGGGCTGCTGTCGGAGGGCATCGACCCGATCGAAACCGCGATCGTGATCGAGGCAAGCTACGACCGGCTGTGGGCCGAGCTGACCGTGATCGAGGAGTTCAAAGCCGACGAGACATTCCGTGTGGACCGGCCTCTCCGCCGCCCACACGACCTCGGCTTCGATGCAGCCGAGCTCGAGCTCGTCAGCAAGCTGGAGCCTGCCGAGCTGTACCACCAGGTCCTTGAACACCGCTGGTTCCTGTCCGAAGCGGCTGGCTCCGACGTGGGGCTGGCGGAGACGATCGAGGCGTACGTGCGCGATGTGCTCGCCCCCGCCCCCGACGAGTACTTCACGCTCGCACCGCCGCCGACGCAAGAGATCCCGGTCGTCGCCGACTCGGTCGTCGCCGACTCCGGCGAGATGCCGGTGAACGGTACGTGGCCGCTATCGTCGCCGCCGTGACTCGCCGATTCCTGTTCCGCTCGGGCGCGCTCGTGGTCGCCCTCATCGTGTCCACCTCGTGCGCCACGTTCGACCGCAACAACGAAGCCGCAAGCGTCGGCGACCAAGCCCTCACCATCGATCAGATCAGTGCGTTGGTCGACAGCACCGACGACGTCGTCGATGCCGCGGTGGTGCGGGCGCAGCTCACCAAGTGGATCCGCGTCGAACTGCTCGAACAGGCCGCCGGCACCACCGATCCGGCCGTGGCGATCACCGCCAACCTCGACGCCCGGCTAGCCGACGGCATGACCTCGCTCGCGTCTCAGACCCCCGGCGCTGGACGCGTGCTGTACGAAAGTGGTCCCGCAGCCAGCGGGCTGGTCTGCCTTGCGGCGATACCGGTCGATTCGCCGGAGGCGGCCGACGCCGCTCTCGCCGACCTCGCCGCCGGCATGTCGTTCGCCGATGCCGCCGCTGCCTACTCCAACGACTCCGGCCTGGCCGCCGGAGGTGGTGTCGTGACCAACCAAGCGGGCGACGAGTGTTTTCCCGTTGCGGAGCTCAACCCGGTCATCACCGACCCGGTTTCCGCAGCCGGTGTGGGCAACCCGGTCGTCGTTGATATCGGGGGCGCTGCGGTGGTGATGCTGCGACCGTTCGCCGTGCTGTCAGCCGAAACGCAGCTAGAGCTGGCTAGCCAGGAGCTGAACACCACCCTGCTGCCCGAACTGTTGGCCGAGGTCAACGTCGTCGTCGATCCGCGTTACGGCGTGTGGAACCCGGCGACGGCCGAAGTCGATCCTCTGGTGGCGTGAACCTGCCGACGATCACTGTGGTCGGGCTCGGCCCCGGCGACGAGCGGTTCATCACCGATCAGACGCGTTCTGCGATCGCCGCGGCGTCGCACCGCTACCTGCGTACCAGCCAGCATCCGGGCGCGCGTCTCGTGGCCGATGCCACCTGCTTCGATGACGTGTACGAACACGGCGACTCGTTCACCGATGTCTATGCGACCATCGTCGAGCGCCTCGTCGAGGCTGCCGCGGCCCACGGCGACGTGCTCTACGCAGTGCCCGGATCACCGCTGGTGCTCGAGCAGACCGTGCGCGCCCTGCGTGCCGACCCGCGGGTGCAGATCGACGTGTTGCCGTCGATGTCGTTCCTCGATCTTGCGTACGCTCGTCTCGGCATCGATCCCGTCGAGACAGGGCTACGACTGATCGACGGCCACGAGTTCGCCATCGCCAGCGCTGGCTACGGCGGCCCGATGCTGGTGGCGCACACCCATGCCAATTGGGTGCTCAGCGATATCAAACTGGCGGTCGAGCACGCCTCCGGCAGCGAGCCGGTCGTCATCTTGCAACGCCTCGGTACCGTCGACGAGTGCGTGACGTCCACGACGTGGTCCGAGCTCGACCGCACCGTGGAGGCCGACCACCTCACGTGCATCTACATCCCCGCGCTGGCCGCGCCGGTCGGGGCCGAACTGGTCCGCTTCCACCTGCTGGCGCGCACGCTGCGCGAACAGTGCCCGTGGGACCGCGAGCAAACGCATCAGAGCCTCATCAAGTACCTGATCGAGGAGACCTACGAAACCGTCGATGCGCTACACGGGCTCCGTGCCGATAGCTCCGGAGATGATTCCGGCGCTGGTTCCGGCGCTGGTTCCGGCGATGAGGCGCTGATCGAAGAGCTCGGCGATCTGCTCTACCAGATCGAGTTCCACGCCACCATCGCCGAGCAGGAGGGCCGTTTCACGATCGCCGATGTCGCCCGCGGCGTGCACGACAAGTTGGTCCGCCGCCACCCGCATGTGTTCGGCGACGTCGTTGTCGATGGCACCGAACAGGTGGTCAGCAACTGGGATGCGATCAAGCGCACGGAGAAGCAGCGCACCAGTGTGTTCGACGGCGTGGCCACGTCGCAGCCGTCGCTGTCGTATGCATATGCGGTGCAGCGCAAGGCTTCCAAGGTCGGCTTCGATTGGCCCGATGTGCACGGCGCGCTGCCGAAGGTGGCCGAGGAGACCGCGGAAGTGATCGAGGCCATCGGCGCTGGTGATGACGCGGCGGTCGAACACGAGATCGGCGACCTGCTCTTCGCGGTGGTCAACGTGGCCCGCCATCTCGGCGTCGAGCCAGAGGCCGCGCTGCGGGCCGCCACACACAAGTTCCGTCGTCGGTTCGAAGCGGTGGAACGGCTCGCCACCGAACGGGCAATCGCGCTACACGACACCGACGTGGCCACCCTCGACGAACTGTGGGATCACGTGAAGCGAAGCGAACAAGGCAGACCGTGAAGCGAGGCGCGACGCGTCAGGACATGTTGTGACGGAACAGCTCGCGCAGCGGGAGGTCCACCCCGAGGGTGCGCATGTTGAGGCGCCGGCACGAGCGTTCGAACGACGCCATTGCGTTCCATGAGGCGACCACCAGGCCCGCCGGGAACAACAGGCCGAGGCATCCGACCACCACGAGGAACGGTGTCAGGCTCGATTCCTCCTCGAAGAAGCTCAAGAACGTGGTGAGCCCCATCCGGTACGAAACCCACGCGAGCGGCAACCACATCAACTGCGTGAAGTGTCTGGTGGACGCACCGATGCGGGTTGCGGTTGCACGAAATGAGGCCACGACAGCGATGTGCCCGAGCGCTAGCCACACCAGCCCGGCGACCACCACGGCGTGGGACATGTCGCTGGTGAGATCGGCGCCGACCAGCGAGATGATCGGGCCACCGAGGTAGACGAACGTCGGCAGCCACGGCGAGGTCGACAGCGGCACGATCCGTTCGGCGTTGAACGATGCCGACAGGGTCCACCACAGCCACCCGATCGCCGATACAAAGCTCGACACCACCAGCGATGTGGTGAACCAGTGGTTCTCGTCGAGTGGGATCAGGAACCCGCGGCTGTCACCGGTTTCAAATGCGGGTAGCAGCACCACGAGCAGTACTGCGGTGGTGAAGACACCGCCGATGCAACCGAGTGTCACCAGCGCCCGCGGGGCCCGCGTCGGCAGCATCCACACACCCGGGCGACGGGGCGCGACATCGGCGAAGCGGAACTGAGAGTGCGGATCGGCCTCGACGCCGCGCCACAAGTCCGCAGTCGCGGCCAACGACGGCGCAGGCAGCCTCGGTTCCGGCATCACCAGTGCCGGCTCGTCCGCTGCCGGCTCGTCCGGTGCTATTTCGGTTGCGACCGGCGGGGGCGTTGCGGGGATGGGTTCCGACGGCGTGCGGTCCTCCGGCTCGACGAAGTAGCGCACCGTCGTACCGGCCCAGAGGTCGATGTCGTCGCTGGCGTTCTCGGCTGTTTCGTACGGCAAATCATTCACCATGGCCGTACATCGTCATCTCGACGTGTGATCTTGAAAACGAATCGCTCAGCGAAGTTCGTTCGCTACCGTGGGTCGGCGTATGAGCCAAATCTTGAATGTCATCGGTAGGGAAGTCCTTGATTCACGGGGCAACCCGACGGTCGAGGTCGATGTAGTCGTCGAGGGAGGCAGCATCGGCCGGGCGGCGGTCCCGTCGGGAGCGTCCACCGGCGAGCACGAAGCCGTCGAGTTACGCGACGGTGACGAGCGGTACCTCGGCAAGGGCGTACTGACCGCCGTCGGCCATGTGAACGGCGAGATTGCCGAGCTCTTGCGCGGCATGGATTCCCTCGACCAACGCCTCATCGACACCGAGTTGAACTCCCTTGACGGCACCGCCAACAAGGCCCGTCTCGGGGCGAATGCGATCCTCGGGGCCAGCCTCGCTGTCGCCAAGGCGGCCGCCGCTGCGGTTGGCCTGCCCCTGTACCGCTACCTCGGCGGCCCCAACGCCCATGTACTGCCGGTGCCGATGATGAACGTCATCAACGGCGGTGCCCACGCCGACAACTCCATCGACATGCAGGAGTTCATGGTGATGCCCGTCGGCGCGCCCAGCTTTCGCGAGGCGTTGCGGTGGGGAACCGAGACCTACCACGCACTCAAGAAGGTCGTCCACGACCGCGGCCTGTCCACTGCGATCGGTGACGAGGGAGGCTTCGCCCCCAACCTGGCGAGCAACGAAGATGCGTTGCGGATCCTGATGGAAGCGATCGAGAAAGCCGGGTATGTGCCCGGCGACGACATCGCGATCGCGATGGACCCAGCGATGAGTGAGCTGTTCAAGGACGGCCGCTACCACCTCACCGGCGAGGGCAAGGTGCTCGATGCCGACGAGATGGTCGCGTACTGGACTCGTCTCGTCGACACGTACCCGATCGTCAGCATCGAAGATGGCATGGCCGAAAACGACTGGGACGGATGGGCGGCGATGTCGGAGGCACTTCGCTCGCGGGTGCAACTCGTTGGCGACGACCTGTTCGTCACCAACGTGGCGCGGCTACGGATGGGCATCGACCGCCAGGTCGCCAACAGCGTGCTGGTCAAGGTCAACCAGATCGGAACGCTCACCGAAACCCTTGACACGGTCGAGCTGGCCACGGCCAATTCGTACACATCGGTGATGAGCCATCGCAGCGGTGAGACCGAAGACTCCACCATTGCCGACCTCGCGGTCGCCACCAATTGCGGCCAGATCAAGACCGGGGCACCGGCGCGAAGCGACCGTGTGGCCAAGTACAACCAGCTGCTGCGGATCGAGCAGCAGCTCGGCGAAGGGGCCGCGTTCCGCGGTCGCGCTGCGCTCGCGCCGCGCTGATCCGGGCCGGTGACGCGCAGATCACGTGCGCGCCTGGCAAACTGTTTCGATGAGCAACGGTCACCGCACGAGCGCTATTGCGCGCCCGGCGCGCGAATCAGCTCGACGGGCATCTCCCGTTCGCCACGACCATCCCCGCGATCCCGACCGTTCCCGCGATCCCGACCGGCCCCGCCATCACACGCGACTGAGTGATTTCACTCGGCCGATCGCTCCCGACCGGCAGCTTGTCCGGCGTACCGGCCATCGCTGGATACTCGCCGGTTTCGGCGTCGCTGTCGTGGCAGCACTGCTCGCCGCATTGTTCGTCCTGCCGGTGCAGGCATGGAGACGTCAGAAGACCGAAATTGCAGTCAAGGCGTCGGAGCTTGCCGTGTTGACCGGAACCAACGGCCCGCTGCAAGCCGAGGTGAACCGGCTCGAAACCATCGAGGGTGCCCGCGACGCGGCACGCGACGAGCTCAGCATGGTTGCCCCCGGCGAGGAACGCATCTCGTTGCTTCCCATCGAACCGGCCGGTGCGTTGCCGTTGCCGACCGGGTGGCCCTACGACACCATGGCGCAGATCGTCGCCGTTCGTCTCGCCCCCGAACCGGAAGCCGCACCCGCAGCCGTCGTGCCATCGGCAACTGCACCCGCAATCGTCGTTTCCGCAACCGTTGCTCCGGTCGCGTCCGCGCCGATGCCCTGAACGCCGCTGCGCGGGTGCGGCCAGCACTGCGAGCGGGACATTGTTCGAGTCCGGGCATGCCGGTGCAGCAGTTGGACCGAACCGGTTCGTGCAGTCCTGGTTCAGGCGGCGCGGATGGTTGGTTGGCCGTGTGGTTTCGAGGCGAGGGTGCGTCCGTCGGGGGTGGTGAACTCTGCGTCGGCGTTGGCGAGGAGGCGGATCTGCCAGTTTTGGCGGTGGATCAGGTGATGGTGGTAGCTGCACAGCATCAGCAGGTTGTCGAGTTTGGTTTCGCCGAATCTTCGCCACCCTGTGATGTGGTGGGCGTCGGCGTATCTGGTGGGCCGGTCGCATCCGGGGTGACGGCAGCCGCCGTCGCGGGCGGCGACGGCACGCCACATGGGTAACGGCACGGTTCGTGTTGATCGGCCGATGTCGAGCACACCTGATTCGGCATGCAGCATCCGGTGTAGCACGCAGTCGCACAGGTACGCCTCGGTCGCC
>JANOKQ010000324.1:0-3511 GCA_031419375.1 Acidimicrobiaceae bacterium | reverse complement strand
GTTCGGGTTCACGTCGATGCTCATCAACCTGCTGAAAGACCACAAACCCGACGGCATCATGGTGGCCTTCGATCGGCCCGAGCCCACGTTCCGGCACGAGATGAACGTCGAGTACAAAGCCCAGCGCGAGGCCGCTCCCGACATCCTGCGTCAGCAGATGGGATTGGTACGTCAGGTCCTGGAAGCCCTGCGCATCCAGATCTTCGAGATCGCCGGCTGGGAAGCCGACGACATCATCGCCACCATCGCGACGAAGGCCGAGGCCGAAGGGCACGACGTCATCATCGTCACGGGCGATCGCGACAGCTACCAGCTCGTGCACGACCCGCACATCAAGGTGCTGTACAACCGCCGCGGCGTCAGCGACTACGCCTTCTACGACGAGGCCGGCATCAGCCAACGAACCGGTGTGACTCCGGCCCAGTACGTCGATTATGCGGCCCTCCGCGGCGATCCGAGCGACAACCTGCCGGGTGTCCCGGGGGTGGGGGAGAAGACCGCCGCCAAGCTGATCAACACCTACGGCGACCTCGACGGCATCTTCGCCAACGTTGATGCGCAGACCCCGAAGTTGCGCGAGTCGCTGATCGCCAACGAAGCCCGGGCCCGTCTGAACCAGGAGCTGATGGTGCTGCGCGGTGATGCTCCGGTGGTGGTCGACCTTGGTTCGCTGACCGTCGACCCCGACCAGCCCGAGGTTCGCCGGCTGTTCGATTTCCTCGAGTTCAAGTCGTTGTACGACCGGTTGTACGACGCGCTCGGCGCAGCCGGCAGCGTGCCGGCGATGCCATCCGGTGAGGTGCTGCACGCCGAGATCACTCCCGCTGCCGACGCGACCCAGGCGGCCGACACCATTGACGGGCTGGCCCGCGTGGACCTTGCGGTCTCGTGGGCGGGGGTGCCAGGCCGCAGCTCGATCGAGGGCATTGCCGTCGTCATCGATGCGTCGGTCGGCGACGTGCTGTGGATTCCGCCTGCGCTTGTCGCCGACTCGGCCGTACTCGCTGCGCTGGCACGCCACCCGCACCTTCGCGGGCACCACGTCAAGGCGCTGATGCGCGCTGCGCTGGCCGCAGCCCAACCGATCTCCGGGCTCGAACTCGATACGGCGATCGCTGCGTACCTCATCGACCCGGCCGAAACCCGCTACTCCGTCGCCGCGCTGACCGAGAAGTACACCCCGTACCGGCTGGGCGAGGCGGACGGCAGCGTTGCTGGGCAACTCGACTTCGGCGAGCAGGGCGACGGCAGGGCCGAACTCGGCGCCGAGGCGCTCGCCGTCACCCACCTCGCCGATGCGCTTGCCGATGCGCTCGTGCAGCAGGGCATGAGCGAGCTGTACCGCACCATCGAAAACCCGCTGGTCGAGGTGCTGGCCAAGATGGAACACGTCGGCATCGCCGTCGATGTTGCCGAACTACGCAAGCTGAATGAGCGCCTGACCGCCGATGTGGAACGCCTCGGTGCCCAGCTGCAAGCGGTGGTCGGACGCCCGTTCAACATCAACTCGCCCGTGCAGCTGCGCGACATCCTGTATACCGAACGGGGCCTGGCCCCCGGCAAGAAGACCAAGACCGGGTTTTCCACCGACGCGGCCACGTTGGAGAAGCTGCGCGGCGACTGGCCGGAGTTCATCGAGCCACTGCTGCAGTACCGCGAAGTGGAGAAGCTGCGCAGCACGTACGGCACCGGTTTGCTGCAGGAAGTGGCGCCAGATGGTCGCATCCACGCCACCTTCAACCAGACCGTCGCCCGCACCGGTCGGCTGAGCAGCGATCAGCCGAACCTGCACAACATCCCGGTCCGCAGCGATGAAGGGCGGTTGTTCCGCAAGGCGTTCATTCCAGCACCCGGCCACACCTTGCTCGTCGCCGACTACAACCAGATCGAGCTCCGCTGCATCGCCCACCTCGCCGGCGACCCGGGCCTAATCGAAGCGTTCGCCAACGGCGACGACATCCACAACGCCACAGCGTCGCGGGTGTTTGCCGTCGAGCCCGGTGCCGTCACTGTCGAGCAGCGCTCGAAGGCCAAGATGGTCAGCTACGGCCTGGCCTACGGGATGGAGGCGTACGGCCTCGCCCAGCGCCTCGGCATCCCCACCGACGAAGCAACGGTGATCCTTGACGCGTACTTTGCCGCCTTCCCCAACGTGAAGGCGTACATGGAACGCACCGTCGTCGAGGCGCGCATGCGCGGCTACACCGAGACGTTGTTCGGCCGCCGCCGCCCGATCCCGGAGCTGTCCAACTCCAACTTTCGCATCCGTCAGGCGGGGGAGCGTCAGGCGATGAACGCCGGCATTCAAGGTCTTGCCGCCGACATCTTCAAGGTCGCGTTGGTACGCATCGACCAGGCCCTCGTCGCGCAGCGGCTGGCATCTCAGGTTGTGCTGCAGGTGCACGACGAGGTCGTGGTCGAGGTGCCCGATGCCGAACGTGAGGCGGTGCATCCGCTGGTGATCGAGATCATGCGCAACGCGGCCGAACTCGATGTGCCGCTCGAGGTGAACGTGGCCTGGGGACGCACCTGGGCCGATGCCAAAAGCTGAGCCCCGGTGAGCGCCGAGGCCGACGGCCATCACTGGTTCGAACCGATCGCCGATCACCTTGGCGAGGCGTACTTGCGCTACTCGTTCACCAAGGGCACCGTGCAGGAGGTGGATCATGTGGTCGGTGCACTTGCGCTGCAGCCCGGCCACCGCGTGCTCGATGTCGGCTGTGGGCCGGGGCGACATGCCCGCGAGTTGGGCCGCCGGGGAGTGACGGTCGTTGGCATCGACATCTCCGCTCGGTTCATCGAGTTGGCTCGCCGTGATGCACCACCGTGCACCTCGTTCCATCACCTCGACGCACGCAACCTCGCCAGCCTGATCGGCAGCGACCCTGGCAGAGACTCAGGAAGCCGCCACTTCGATGCGGTGATCTGCCTGTGCCAGGGCGCATTCGGGTTGATGACCGCGAACGGCGACGACGAGGCGGTGATCGCCGGGATCAGCCACGTCCTGCGCCCCGGTGGTCGCCTGGCGCTCAGCGCGTTCAACGCCTACTACTCGGTGAAGTATCACGACGCGAGCAGCTTTGACGCAGCAACCGGTGTCAGCCATGAACGCACCGAGGTTCGCAACGACCAGGGCGAGACTCGCGAGGTCGACCTGTGGACCGGGTGCTACACGCCCCGGGAGCTACGCGTGCTGCTGCGCGCCCACGGTCTGCGCGTCGACCGGATCAGCAGTGTCGAACCTGGTGCCTACGGCGATGGCGATCCGACCACGGAATCCCCGGAGTTCTTGGTCATCGCAACCCGATGTTGATCCCGGGGAACTCGGTGTATCCGACCCGGTCCCACGGGGTTGCAACTGATATCCTTGTTCGGTCCAGATTCATCGGACAGTTCAGCGTTCCCATCCCCCCCCCCAGCCAACCCCCCCCCGAGCAACCCCCGCCCCCATCAACCCACCCCCACAACAACATTTTTAGTAAACACCAACCCCAAGTACGGAACCTAAACC
>JANOKQ010000323.1:0-4036 GCA_031419375.1 Acidimicrobiaceae bacterium | reverse complement strand
CCGCCCGAGGTTGATCGCAAGCGACGACGGCATCTCCTGCATCACCGATGATGCGGCTGACGTCGAGTTGCTCGGCACGATCATCTACGACGGCACCAACGCCGTCGTCGTCCGCAACCGCACCTCCGGTGTGGTGTCAGCGCGTGACCTCGCCACCTGCTCGGTGATCGTCTCCGTCAGGCCCTGATTGCTGCCACTATGCTCCCTCCATGCCAGGGAATCCGCTCACTGATCCGAACTGGGCGCCGGAGCTCGCCGACACCGTCGAACGAATCGTTGGTCGAGTTCGCGACAAGGCCACCGACAAAGCGGTCGTTGCGGTACGCGCCCTCGTCTTCGGGATCGTCATCGGCGTCGCGACGCTGTCGCTGGCCACGCTGGCGTTGATCCTCGGAACCAAACTGATGCAGCGAATCGTCAATGCGGGCGGGCTCATTGATGCCGGATCCAGTGTGTGGGTCTCCTACCTCGTCATCGCGTTCCTGCTGACGGGCGTTGGCGCCATCTGCATGCGTTTGCGCCATTCGGCAACGTCGCCGTCCGCCCGATGAAGACCCACGACGTCATCATCATCGGATCGGGTCCAGCGGGGCTCACCGCTGCGATCTACAGCGCCCGCGCCAACCTGATGCCGCTGGTGATCGAGGGCGAACCGTCCTCCACCAGTGATCAGCCTGGCGGACAGCTCATGCTCACCACCGAGGTCGAGAACTTCCCGGGGTTCCCCGAAGGAATCATGGGCCCCGAGCTGATGGTGCGCTTTCGCGAGCAGGCGCAGCGGTTCGGTGCCGAGTTCCTCACGGCCAAAGCGACCGCGATCGATTTCAGCGAACGCCCGTTCAAGGTGTGGGTGCGCGATGAGTTGTACACAGCCACCTCGATCATCGTCAGTACCGGCGCGCAGAGTCTGATGCTTGGCTTGGAGGCCGAGGCACGCCTGCTCGGTCATGGGCTCTCCACCTGCGCCACCTGCGACGGCTTCTTCTTCCGCGGGCACGAGATCGCCGTGGTTGGTGGGGGCGACTCGGCCGTTGAAGAAGCCACCTTCTTGACCAAGTTCGCCTCCAAGGTGACCATGATCCACCGTCGCGACCACCTGCGTGCATCGAAGATCATGCAGGACCGGGCACTGACGAACCCAAAGATCGAGATGCTCTGGGACACCACCGTCGATGACCTGATCGGCAGCGACAGGCTGGAGGGTGCAGTGGTCCGCAACGTCATCACCGGCGCCGTCACGACCTTGCCGGTGACCGGTCTGTTCGTAGCGATCGGACATCGCCCGAACACCGACCTGTTCACCGGCGTACTCGACATGGAAGACAACGGATACCTCGTCACCCGCCCCGGTACCTCCTACACCAACATCGACGGCGTGTTCGCCTGCGGCGACGTGCAGGATCATGTGTACCGCCAGGCGATCACCGCTGCAGGATCGGGATGCATGGCCGCAATCGACGCCGAACGCTGGCTCGAAGCCCACGGTGCCCACGGCACCGTTGGCGCGGCACTGCAAGGGAATGCCTGACCAGAAGCTCCAGGTTGTACCCGGTAGACTGAAATCCCCTTGTGGAAAGGATCCGTCATGGCTGATGGAGTCGTCACACTCACCACCGCGACCTTCGATGAAATGGTTGCGTCAAGCGATCTACCCATCGTCGTTGATTTCTGGGCGGAGTGGTGCGGGCCGTGCAAGATGATCGCTCCGATCCTGCAGGAGATCGCCGCTGAACACGCGGGAGCGATCACTATTGCCAAGCTGAACGTCGACGAGAATCCCGATCTGGCAATGCGCTACAGCGTCATGAGCATTCCGACCCTGTTGGTGTTCAACAACGGTGAGGTCGCCAAGAAGCTCGTCGGGGCAAAAGGTAAGGGCGCGTTGTTGCAGGAGCTTCAGGAATTTCTTCCCACTTCCCGCTGACCCCGGGCCAACGCGGTGAGGCGGTGCGTGATCTGCAGCGCCGCCTCGGTGCCGCAGGTTTCGCGTCCGCCGGGCTTCCGCCCCTTGGCGAGTTCTGCTCCGAAACGATCGCCGCCCTGCATCGTTTTCAGCACGCGCGCGGGCTCCGGTCCGCCGATGTGTGCAATGAGGAGTGTTGGAAGGCACTCGTTGAGGCTTCATGGAAGCTCGGCGACCGGCTGCTCGTGCTCACCTCGCCGAATCAGCGCGGCGACGACGTCGCCGACCTCCAGGGCCTTCTTGCCCGCCTCGGGTTCGATTGCGGCCGGGTTGACGGCATCTTCGGTCCGCGTACGGCACGAGCCGTCGAGGACTTCCAGTCGAACTGCGGTGTGCTGGCCGATGGGGCCTGTGGCAGCCAGTGCGTGCAGGCATTGAACCGGGTTGCCAGCCAGTCGGGTAGCGGTCCGGGAATCACGACGGTGCGAGAGCGCGAAGCACTCCGCCAGGCTCCCACCACGCTCGAATCGCTACGTGTGGTCGTCGGCCAGTTCGGCGGGCTGAGCACCATCACCCGAGCCGTTGCCCATGAGCTGCGGATCCGTGGTGCGATGATGGTGTCCCTCGACGAGCCCGACCCGGTCTTGCAGGCGCGCATAGCCAACGAGTTCGACGCCCATCTATACGTCGGATTCGATGCCGTGACCGCGTTGTCGTCGGCAGTGTACTTCTACAAGGTGCCGACGTTCGAGTCGTTCGGGGGCCACACCCTGGCCACCTGCCTCACCAGTCAACTCACATGGTGCGGACTCGCCACCGACCAGGCACAGGGCACACGCGTTCCCGTCCTGCGTGAGACGAGAATGCCGGCCGTGCTGTGTGAGCTCGCACCGATTCGGCTGGCGGTCGACTCAGCGCACCGAATTGGCCGGGGTGTGGTCCGGTCGATCGAGCAGTGGATGGTCATTTGCAGTCTCGTTCCCTGATCGAGACTTTATCCACAGATCTATCCACCGGGGTGTGCGTAACCCTCATGAAGAAGGTGCGGGTGACAGGTCACGTTTCGTGGTCGTCGGCCACCGAACGTGCTGATATGTCCAGATTGCTGTCCATTCCGTTGCCGCTCATCAGGTGATATAGTCGTTCGAGATCCTCAAGATCGGCGAAATTGACGATTAGCCGCCCGCGTTTGGATCCCATCGTGACCGACACGTTGGTAGACAGTCGGTCGGCCAGCAATCCCTCAAGCTCGAGCAGACCTGGAGGTCGCAGCTTCGTCTGGGTTGCAGAGCTCACCACCGCATCTGCATCCGGTTGGCTCGACTCGGCCGACGACGGCGCCGCTGTACTCCCCCCCGCGCCGCGATCACGCACCGCCTCCTCCACGGTACGAACCGACCAGCCCTCATGGCTGGCGCGTCGGGCGAGCTGTTCTTGAAACGCGCGGTCGGGTGTGCCCAACAACGCGCGAGCATGTCCGGCCGATAGCCGACCGTCGGCCAGCAAGTGCTGGATCGAGGCAGGGAGCGACATGAGCCGCAAGGTGTTGGAAACTGCCGAGCGACTCTTGCCCACCCGCGCCGCGACCCGCTCGTGGGTCATCTCGAAATCCTCGATCAATTGCTGATATGCGGCCGCCTCTTCCAACGGGGTGAGATCTTGCCGATGCAGGTTCTCGACGAGCGCCTGTTCGATCGAGCCAAGATCATCGGTGTTGCGAATGACTGCTGGAATCACGGTGAGGCCCGCACGACGAGCCGCTCGCCACCTGCGCTCCCCCGCGAGCAGTTCATAGGAGTCCCCGAGTGGGCGCACCAGCACTGGTTGCAAAACGCCGATCTCCCGAATCGAAGCAGCGAGATCGTTGAGTGATTCGTCATCGAAATACACGCGGGGTTGATGCGGGTTGGCGACGATGGAATCGATGGAAATATCGCTCAGACGCGCCTCGTCAACGAGGGTCCCATCGACCACCTCACCCGCAGGAATCAATGCCCCGAGACCTTTACCCAGCCCTCCGAGTCGAGCCACGACTGACCTCCTTTGCAACCAGTCGATACGCAACCGCACCGCGCGAGGTTGGATCGAACGTGATGATCGGCTGACCGAACGATGGCGCTTCCGACAGCCGCA
>JANOKQ010000322.1:0-1939 GCA_031419375.1 Acidimicrobiaceae bacterium | reverse complement strand
CTTTCGCGCCACTTTCGAGCCGGAATGAGCATCGCTGCGAGTGCGGCTGACAACGCAATGACCGCGAGCGGCATGCCGAGATTGGCGTCAATCATTGACGCAATGTCGCTACCACACGCGTACCCGATCAATGCGGTGATCGCCGCTCCAATGAGCCTGGTGACGGGCGATCGGCTCGGAAGCCGGGCGACACTGACGGAGCGGCCCCGTTCATCGGCCAGACCAACCAGGTCACCCAGATCGGCCGTGACCGCGGAATCGGCCGAGACGGCGCTCATCCGCCCGTGTCCCACAGAATCACGAACTGCTCCAATGAGGCGCAGACGAACACGGCCATGCCCGACGTCCGCTGCACCGTGCTCGACCGGTCGTCGACGTGGCGCACCTCGATCATCGCAACGTCGTCGAACTGACGTGCCACCTCGCTCACCGACCGTCGGACCATGGGGCTCGTCGGGCCAGTCACGCAGATGACGTTGCCGCCGACCTCAGCCGTGGTGAACGAACCGAAGTATGCCGGTCCGGGCTCGGCCGCTGAGGCTTCGGTCGACGCGAGAAGATCGAGGAAGCGGGTGACCTCGGCCGCCGAACGGCCTGCCACGAAGGCCTCGCCGATGCGCAGCTCGGTCGGCGCGCCGCGGTCGAGTGAACTCTCGACGAGCGAAGCCGCGATCTCGATCGCCGTTTCGAAATCCTGTGTCCGCGCATACGACGCCGCACGCGGGTCGAGGAGGACCACGGTGCGGAACTGGCTCGTGTCCTCGAACTGCTTCACCATCAGCTTGTTCGTACGGGCATACGTCGGCCAGTGCACGTGACGGCGCTCGTCGCCGGGGACATATTCACGCAGCGAGTGGAACGTGACTGAACCCGCCACCGCCCGGTCGGTCTCGGTCCCGTCAAGATCACGCCGACCAGGTGTCGGGGGCAGCCCCACCACGGCCCGCCTCGGCAGCACGGTGAACGCTTGGGCCGGCGCCACTGGCGCGACGCGTCGGGTCAGCCCGAACGGATCGCTGACACTCACGCTGAGCGGTCCGACGGCGTACAACCCACGCCCAGGGGCGCGCAGCGTGATCTCCCGCCGGACCGTCGCCTGGGGTTCCATGCCAATGATCGCGACGGACGAACGAGTCCCGAACGCCGGGAGTTCCAGTTCGAGCGCCGACGTCGCCCCGTCGGCCCTGTTCGTCACGGTCAACGCGACCGTGACCGGACGATTCGGCAGGGCCCGCTCAGGCGAGAGTTCGATCGATCCGACCAGCTGCGGACGGACCCGTGTGATGAGCAACGCGCCCACGACGAGCAGCGGACCGAGCAGCCCGATCGCAGTGATCGTCGGGAACCCGACAATCACCCCGATGAGTGCGAGGACCAAACCCACCGCGACCGCGAGCCGGCCGTGTGCGGTGAGCATGCGACCTCAGCCCCGCCCTTCCGGCTGCGGTACCGACTCGAGCACAGTTTCGACCAGCGCCCAAGTCGTGCGGCCATCGAGTTCAGCAGTCGGCTTGAGCAGGATTCGGTGCGACAGAACGTTCGGGGCAAGGGTCTTCACATCCTCCGGAAGCACGAACGAGCGCCCGGACGCTGCGGCGAGCGACTGCGATGCCCGCAGGAGCGCGACCGAGCCACGAGGGCTCACGCCGATGCGCACCGAGTCGGCCGCCCGCGTCGCCCGGGAGATCCGCACGATGTAGTCCTGCACGGCCGGCGACACGTGCACCCGACCGGTGATGGCGATCATCTGCTGCACGTCGGCGAGCGTGACCACCGATCGCAGGTCGGCCAAGCCACCTGACACGAGCTGCGCCGCGAGGACCTCGACCTCCGCTTCCTGGGACGGATACCCGAGGCTGAGCTTCATCATGAAACGGTCGAGCTGGGCCTCCGGCAGACGGTACGTCCCGGACAGCTCGATCGGGTTCTGGGTGGCAAT
>JANOKQ010000321.1:0-6265 GCA_031419375.1 Acidimicrobiaceae bacterium | reverse complement strand
GATGGTCGTCGTCGCGTCGCGCAACTGCTGGAGCAGAGGAGCGATCGTGCGCCCGTCATCGGCGGTGATCCGGGCCCGGAAGGTCTTGTGAGCGCAGTGCTCGCTCCAGGTTTGGGCGAGGGTTTCCAATTCGACGTCGGTGGGGGTGCGGCCGGCGCCGGCAAAGTAGTCGGCGATGGCTCGCAACTCGGCAGGGTCGAGGGCCATGCCCCGCTCCCGGTTGAGCGCCGCGAGCGCCTCGTCGTCGAGCCCGTCGAGGGTGATGTGTTCGACCGCAGCGGGGTCGGAGGCGTGGGAGAACGCGGGCTCGATCTCGCCGATCGCCACCCGCTCGATCACCGGGTTGGAGAACAGTCTGGTCGCGAGTCGCTCGATCTCGCCGGGCGACACTGCTCCGGTGATCTCGAACCGGTGGCCGCTCGCCGCGTCGGCCAGTGGCGAGCCGATCACCTCGGCGGCCGTCAACAGCGCGACGGCCACGCTGTCGGTCACACCGGGCAGCAGCGCCGTTTCAACGATCGCTGGTCCGTCCGCTACGGCGTCCGGCAGCGTCCAACTGCCGTGCTGAAGCAGCGGGTCGACGAGCACGCGCTCGAGCTCGGCCATCGCCGTCTCACCGATCGAGCCGTGGATGAAGTAGATGTCGGCCACCTCGATCGCAGCGATCGAGGCGACCCCCAGCAGGTGTGCGCTGGCGACGAGCGCTGCGCTACGCGGGTCTGCACCCGTCGATCTGACGGTGAGACGAGCCACTCCCTGCACTGACCCGACCGTAGGGCGGTACGGTCGATCGCCGACCGCGCCTGAACGAAAAGTAAGCTCCACGACCGTGACCCGACTCGTGTACGTCCGCCATGGGGAATCGAACACCACGGTGTCGCGGGCGATCGGTGGACCACGCACGTGCTCGGGCCTGTCGCCGCTCGGCATCCAGCAGGCGCAGCGGTTGCGCGACCGGTGGCTAGCAACTCCGGAGTTCACTCCTGACCTGGTGATTTCCAGCCAGTACCCGCGGGCACAGCGCACCGCTCAGATCATCGCTGAGGCGTTCGGCAGCCCGGAGGTGGTCGTCGACGAAGGTTTCGGCGAGCACGACCCTGGCCCCGATTGCGATGGGATGACCTTCGCCGACTTCATTGACCGCTACGGCACCGGGGCCTGGATCTCGGACCCGTTCGGGGTGTCGTTCCCCGGCGGCGAAACGCTCGCCGAGTTCCAGTTCCGCGTCGGCCGGGCGGTTCGCCGGATCGTCGACGACCACGTTGGAGCGACGGTCGTGGTTGCGTGCCACGGGGGCGTGATCGACGCCGTGCTGCGCCAGGCGCTACGGATGCCCCCGACCGGCTCGTTCATGATCAACACCTTGAACACCTCGATCACCGAGATGGTCCTGCAGGAATCCGGTTCGTGGACACTGCGCCGCTACGGAGACGCAGCCCACCTCGCCGGGCTCCCAACGGCGACCAACCTCGACAATTCTTGAACGCTCATGTGCGTGAAACCGGGAGGCAGGTCTGCGCGATATCGGTATTCAAGACCGCGTGTAGGCAGTAGGTGCCGTCGCCGAACTTCGCGCCCACCTCTTCACGCTGTCGCCGTGATCAGCGCCGGCAGGGTCGCGTGCTTGGTGAACGAGGTACGGGCAGGCCATTCGCAATCAGCGGGATCGGTAGACCGTTGCGCGATGGTCGATGCGATGCACGATCACAGCGGAGCCATCATCGTCGATTCCGTAGACGATGCGATAGGCGCCGCGACGTGCCGAGCGCAATCCGGCTAGCTCTCGTTGCAGCGGCCCACCGACTCGATACGGGTTCTCGATCAGGGCCCCAAGCATGAACTCGACTATTGCCACTGCGCTGCGTTCCGGAAGGCGGTTCAGTTGTCGGTGGGCTGGCCCCGTGACACGCAGTTCATACTGTGGCTCCGCTTTCACCGCTTGTCGTACGTGGCTCGCAGATCGTCACCGGTGACGAAGTCACCATCCTGGTACGCCCGGCGCGATTCGCCGAGTTGGTGCATCGCTTCGGTGTCCGAGAGCAGCTCAAGTGTGTCCTCCAGTGAGGCGAGGTCGTCAGGGCTGATGAGCACGGCGGCGGGCCGTCCGTTGCGTGTGACGACGATCCGGTCATGGGTGTACTCCACGCGATCGACCATCTCGGAGAACTTCGACTTCACCAGTGCCAACGGCAACGTTTCAGACATGATCACAATTCTAGTCATAGTCGAGTGTCGATCGGTCTGGAGTCATCGCTTGTCGAAAAACACACCGTGGTGGTGGCTTTCTCGACATCACCCGGGACGTGGGCTTCTCCGGTGTCCGCCTACAGTCGGCGCAATGGGTATGCGTCCCTCAAGAGTGATCGTGGTCGGGGCCGGCTCGGCTGGGTGCGTGCTGGCGGCGCGTCTCAGCGCGGACCCTGGGCTATCGGTGACGCTGTTGGAGGCGGGGCCTGATGCCCGGCCGGCCACGACGCCCGAGGAGATCAGCGGTCCGTCGTTCGTGCGGGCGATGGCGCTGCCCGACCGGCACTGGGCCGATCTGGTCGCCACCCGCGCCCATGGGCAGGAGCCGCGGCTGTATGTGCGTGGCCGTGGTGTGGGCGGGTCGTCGGCGATCAACGCGATGGTGGCGTTGCCCGGTGAGCCGGCCGATTACGACGGCTGGGAACGTGACCACGGCTGTACGGGGTGGGGATGGGGCGAGGTCGCGCCGTGGTTCGAGCGCACCGCTCTGGAACTGCACCGCGCTCCACCGCGTGAGTGGGGACCGGTCAACCTTGCGCTCGCCGACGTGTGGCCGGAATGCGCCAAGGGCGTGCTGCTCACCAGGTCGACCGGTGGCCAGCGGATGTCGGTGAGCGACTGCTACCTCGAGCCCATCCGTGATCGCGTGAACCTTGCCGTGCGAGCCGATGCGCACGTGGCCCGGGTGTGTTTCGATGGCCGGCGGGCGGTTGGGGTGCAGTTCGTCGACGGCGAGGAGATCGAGGCCGACCTCGTCATCGTCAGCGCCGGGGCGATTCACTCGCCGACGATCCTGTTGAAATCGGGTGTCGACACGCCCGGAGTGGGTGACAACCTCCGCGACCACCCGTCGTTTCCGGTCGCGCTCAGCCTGACCGACCCGGTCGATACCACGATGCTGCCGATCGCCACCCTCACCCGCCTTTCTCGCGAGCACGGCGATCACGGCCTGCAGGTGCTGCCGATGGAGTACGCCGACCCGGCCCAACCGACCCTCGGCATCCTGATCGGCGCGGTGATGCACGCGCACTCGCACGGCACCGTGCGCCTCGCCGACGGCGGGCCGGCAACCGTCGGGCCGGCAACCGATCGGCCGATCGTTGACTTCGACATGCTCTCCGACGAGCGTGATGTGGCGGCGCTGCACGTCGTGATCGATCACCTCGAGCGGGCCGTCGCCCACCACGCCTTCCGGGCGGTGGCCTCGCCCATGGCGTTCGATCGCAGCGACGCGGGCCTGGGCGCCGCGATCGGTGACTACGTGCATGCAGCCGGCACCTGTGCGATGGGCACTGTCGTCGATACCGTGTGCCGGCTTGTGGGCTACGACGGGGTGATGGTGTGCGACGCCTCGGTCATGCCAACCCTGCCGCGAGCCAACACCCATCTGCCGACGGTGATGATTGCCGAGCGTATCGCCGCAGCCACGATCGCCCGCCTCCGCGAGCAGCCGTAACGCGCGTTATTAGCGGGCGTGCTCGGCGAGCGGGAAGATGGTGTCCCATTCGGCCGCATCAGCGGTCACCCCGGCCCGCTCGTCGGCGTCCATCGGCACGAACGCAGCCGCCGCAGCGAGCACTTTCGGCAGGACCTTCAGGTCGCCAGCCGCGCACAGCGCATGCACGCCCGGGGTGGACAGCGTGTAGCGCACACCGCGCTCGATCGAGGCCTCGTCGAAGAACGGCTCGTACCACGTGTCGGCGGTCTTATCCCGGTCCTGCCATGGCCGGTGGGCGACCGCCTTGATCGCCATCACGCCCACATCGCGCCGGGCGCACTCGGCCAGCAGTGCGGCAGCATCCTCGGCGTACTGCGGGTTCGACATCACTCCCGCGTACACGGGGAACAGCACCGTGTCGAGGTCGTAGCGCTCCACGGCGGTGCGCTGCGCCACGGGGGTGCCGAGGTTGTGGCCGGTGATGCCGACGAACCGGGTGAGCCCCTCATCGCGGGCCCGCAGGATCGCCTCGAATGCTCGGGTGCGGGTTTCGAGGTCGTCGAGGTCAGTCACGCCGTGGATCTGGTAGAGATCGAAGTAGTCGCACCCAAGGCGCTGCAACGACGTCTCCATCTCGGCGCGAACCCCGTCGGGGTTTTTGCGCCCCGTTTTTTCGCCGACGAACAGTCGGCTGCGGTTCGCGCCTACAAGGGCTCCGACGGCGAGTTCGGCGTTGCCATACGAGGGGGCGATATCGATGTGGTTCACCCCCGAATCCAGTGCGAGTTCGAACGCGGCTTCGGAATCGGCCTGATCGGAGCGGCCGAACGCGGCTCCGCCCAGGATGGCGTGCGAGGAGTGGTGCTCGGTGCGACCGAGACGGCGAGTGGGCATGGCGGAAGGCATCGCCCGCGACTGTACGCCGTCGTCCACGATGCTGCTCGCTGCACGGGCGGCGAGCAAGACTCGCGAGGATGAGCGCTTCCAACAACATCGGCACAAACACCTCGTACGGCCACGGCCTGCATGAGCTCGGCGACGGATGCTTCGCCTACCTACAGCCCGATGGAAGCTGGGGATGGAGCAATGCCGGCCTCGTTGTCGGCGACGGGGTGTCGCTGCTGGTCGACACGCTGTTCGACCTGCGTCTCACCGGCCAGATGTTGGAGGCGATGGGAGATGTCACTGCTGCGGCACCGATCGCAACGCTCGTCAACACCCACGCCAACGGCGATCACTGCTACGGCAACCAACGGGTCGACGGTGCCGAGATCATCGCCACGGTTGCCGCTGCGCACGAGATGACCGAGGTGCCAGCTTCGATGCTGGCCGCACTGATCAGCGCCCCCGGCGAGGTGGGAGAACTGTTCCGCAGCTTCTTCGGGGCGTTCCACCTCGATGGCATCGAGATGACGCTGCCAACGCGCACGTTCGAACGCCGCCTCGACCTGGAGATCGGTGGCACCAGCGTGGAACTGATCGAGGTCGGGCCGGCCCACACAGCCGGCGACATGATCGTCTACGTCCCCGACGCGAAGACCGTGTACACCGGCGACATTCTGTTCATCGGGGGCACGCCGATCGTGTGGGCGGGGCCGCTCGGCAACTGGGTGGCTGCATGCGATCTGATGCTCGGGATGGACATCGATGTCGTCGTCCCCGGCCACGGCCCGGTCACCGACAAGGCGGGCATCGTTGCGGTGCGCGACTACCTCGCGTTCGTCGATGCAGAAGCGGGCACCCGCTACGCCGCCGGGGTCGACGCGTGGGACGCGGCACGTGACATCGCCACGCTGGTCGGCGCCCGCGAGGAGTTCGCATCTTGGGGCGAGTTCGGTCGGATCGCGGTCAACGTCGAGACGGCGTACCGAAGCCGTGATCCGCAGCACTCGACGCCCGACATCGTCGAGCAGTTCCGCCGCATGGCCCGCATCGAGGCCGGCACCGCGGCCGAGTGAGCGACTTCACGCCCGATCACGATGTCGCGATCTTTGGTGGCGGTGCGGCTGCGGGCGCGCTTGCCGCGGCCTGCGCAGCCGTGTCGCTTCTGGTGGTGCGGATCGGGCCGGCCGCCCCCTGGACGGCCACCTACGGCACGTGGGTCGACGACCTCGCCGAGCATGCGTCGAGCCTGGCCACCACGTTCCCCGTCGACGTGGTGACCACGCGCCGACGCACGCTCGAACGTACCTACGGCGTGTTCGACAACGAGCGCCTGCGGAGCTCGCTGGCTGGCGGATCGCTCGTCGACTCGCGCGTCGCTTCGGTTCGCCACCACCAGTGGGGCGCGCTGGTCCTGACCGAATCGGGCGACAGCATCGCCGCCCGCATCGTGATCGACGCCGCCGGGGCGCAGACCCCGTTCGTGCTCGGGCCGCGCGTTCGCCACACCCCGCTGCAGCGCGCCTACGGACTGGTCCTCGACCATCGGCCCGACGTGATCGGTGGCGACGGGGGAGTGTTCATGAACTGGCACCAGTGTGGTGATCAGCGCCCGCCGACGTTTCTGTATGTGGTGGCGCTACCGGCTGAGCGATGGCTGGTTGAGGAGACCTCGCTGGCATCGTGGCCGCCGATGCC
>JANOKQ010000320.1:0-3339 GCA_031419375.1 Acidimicrobiaceae bacterium | reverse complement strand
ATCACCGTGTCGCAGCGGGCGGCCATCGCGCGTTGATGAGCGATGTTGATTGCGTCGTCGAGTTCGCAACACACGTACGTGGAGCCGATGGTGTCTCGCGGTGAACCCGTGACCTTCTGCGTGAACGTGGCCGCTGGCTGGGGGCCGAGCCGGGCAACCGCAGCGGCAACCGCCGCTGGCGAACACTTCCCGTACAGGGCATCGGGGCACAGATCGGGCTGCAACACGATGGTTCCGTCGTCGAGCGGCACCATCGCCGCCGACAGACCCACTGGCGCGGGAGGCAGTGATCCCAGCAGCGACAGCAGGCTTTCGCCCGTGTCGAGCGCGAAGGCGGTGAGGTACACCAGGTGCGCGACCCGTTCGCTGGCGACGGCCGCTTCCGTGATCACCGCGCCCCCATAGCTGTGACCGACGAGGATCACGCGACGATCGAGAGCGCGGACCACGTCCGTCACGTGTGCAGCGTCGCCGTGAAGATCGCCGAGTGGGAGCAGTGAGGCCCCATGGCCGGGAAGGTCGATCGCCATCGAGGCGATGCCACGCTCATCAAGCTGCGCCTGCAGCGGCGCCCAGCACCATGCGCCGTGCCACGCCCCATGAATCAACAACACGAGAGGGGATTGATCGGTCGAGGCGCTCATCCGACGAATCGTTGCACACCGAGCCGCGTCGGTCAGCGGTCGGCGACCAGATCAGCGGCCGGCGACCAGATCAGCGGTCGGCGAACAGGTCAGTGGCGCTTGACCCCGGCGTGTTCGAGTTGGTACCAACTCGCGAGCGTGGCGACGACGATCACCGACACCACGATCGTCTGCTCGGCCACGTGCCCGACGAGTGCCGCAGCCGCGGCCGCGGCGAAGAGACTGACGATGAGAGCCAGCTTGATGATGGCCGCCCAGTCGGTGACGGTCGGTGAGGTCTCGTTGCGCATGGTCACACTCCGTAGACGTTGGAACGTTGCTTCTGGTTCGTTCATCGGCCGCTCTTTCTTGAAACTGAAGCAATCGTCACGCGATTGCGATACGCCGATGCCCGCGTCGGTCCCCGGCCACACACGAAACCTTGAAGCAACCGCTGGTGAGTCGAGTCGCGTAGATTCACCCACGATGATTTCACCTACTGAGAAAAGTTCACTCGCACCGTTGGAGATGTTCCGACTGGACAACATGGTCGCACTCGTGACCGGAGCATCGTCGGGCCTCGGTGAGCGCTTCGCCCGGGTGCTGCACGCGGTGGGGGCCACGGTGGTGGTCGTTGCTCGACGAACCAGCCGATTGCTCGCGCTCGTCGATGAACTGCCGGGCACCCTGGCGATCACCGCCGACCTGACCGATTCCGTCGACCGCGAGCGGGTTGTTGCCGAGGCGCTGGCCGCGTTCGGTCGGGTCGACGTGCTGATCAACAATGCCGGCATCGCCACCGTCGTCGGTGCCGAAGACGAAGGGCTCGAGACGTTCCGCAACGCGATGGAGCTCAACGTGACCGCGGTGTGGCATCTGTCGAAGTTGTGCGCGCCGTCGATGATCGCCACGGGGGCCGGCAGCATCGTCAACGTTGCATCGATGCTCGGCCACGTTGGCTCGGCACCGGTCAAGCAGGCGAACTACTGCGCCTCGAAGGGCGCCGTTGTCAACCTCACCCGTGAGCTTGCCCTGCAGTGGGCGCGCACGGGCATCCGGGTCAACGCGCTGTGTCCGGGGTGGTTCCCGAGCGAGATGACCGCGCCCATGGTGGATGACGAGTCCAGCCAGAACTTCGTTCGCCGCAACTCGCCGATTCCGCGGATGGGTTTCGACCACGAACTCGACGGGGCGCTGCTTCTGCTCGCTTCGCCGGCTGGCACGTTCATGACCGGGCAGAGCCTGATCGTCGACGGCGGCTGGACCGCCCGCTGATCGACGACGTCACACGGCGGGGCGCCGGTGGTGCCACGGCTGGGCCTGCTCCAACTGCGCGGCAACCCGGATCAGCACGTCCTCGCGGCCGTACGCGGCGACGAGTTGCACCCCGACGGGCAAGCCGTCGGCGCTCCAGTGCATCGGCAGGCTGATCGCCGGCTGGCCGCTCGAGTTGAACGCCGGGGTGAACGGCACGTAACCGGCGGCGCGCGCCATTGGTCCCATTGGTGAGCTGGCGTCGTTGGCGAAGGTCCCGAGCGGAACCGGGGGCTCACCGAGCGTCGGGGTGAGCAACAGGTCGAAGCCCGACCGGTCGTCGTCGCCAACCCACCACTGCTGCACCGCTCGGCGGAACGCCACGTTGGCGGCTAACGCCAGCGCATAGTCGACCGCGTTGAGGTCTCTGGCGAAGTCGGCCATGGCCACGTTGACGAGTTCCACCTCGTCGTCGGCCAGGTCCCTGCCGATCTGCTCGGCCACGCGACGCAGGCTGACGCCCATGTTGGCGCTCCACAGTGCACTGAAGCGGCGGGAGAACTCCGGGTTGGCGAGCGCCTCGGGGAAGCCGGGCTCCACATGATGGCCGAGCGACTCCAGGAGCGCTGCGGTGGAGCGTGCCGCCTCGGCGCACTCGGGGTGAACGGGCGTGCCGTAGGGATGGTGGTCGAGGAGGCCGATCCGCAGACGGCCAGGGTCGGCGCCAACCTCGTCGAGGTAGGGGCGTTGCGGTGCCGGAGCGATCACCGTGTCGCCGACCCCGGGACCGCGCACCGCGTCGAGCAGCGCCGCGGTATCGCGCACCGATCGGCTGACGCACAACTCGACGCCGAGGTTGCTCTCGTCGCGCGCCGGTCCGAGCGTGATCCTGCCCTGCGATGGTTTCAGTCCGACGAGTCCGCAGCACGAGGCCGGAATCCGGATCGATCCGCCACCGTCACTGGCGTGGGCTATCGGCACCATGCCCGCGGCGACAGCGGCTGCCGAGCCACCGCTCGATCCGCCGGGCGAATGGGCCAGGTTCCACGGGTTGCGGGTCGGCCCCCATGCCAGCGGCTCGGTGGTGGGCAGACTGCCGAACTCGGGGCTGTTGGTGCGCCCCGCAGTGACAAAACCGGCGCGTCGGAACCGTGACACGAGCGTGGTGTCGGCGGGCGAGGGCTGAGCCAACCTGGCCAGGGCGCGGTTGCCGTTGCTGATCGTTTGTCCCGCGTAGGTGGCCCACAGATCCTTGAGCAGGAACGGCACGCCGCGGAATGGCCCATCGGGCAACTCGCCGGCCCCTGTTTTTCCGGCCCCTGTTTTTGCAGCAGAGGTTTCGCGGGCGTGGTCGAACCAGCGGATCACGACGGCGTTGAGCGCCGGGTCGATCGCCTCGATCCGCTCGATCGCCGCCTCCAGCAGTTCAGGTGCCGAGACATCTCCTGAACGCACCAGTGCG
>JANOKQ010000319.1:0-2036 GCA_031419375.1 Acidimicrobiaceae bacterium | reverse complement strand
CAAGACCTCCGCGCCACCGGGGTTGCGGAACAACATGGCTTTCACGACGACGGGTCTCCTCTGAGCGGGTTGGGTTGAAACGACGCGGCGGTCAGGTAAGGCCGCGAACGAAGGGCTGGGCCAAGGCCCGTGGCTGCCGTGTCCGGGCGGCGAACACCGCGGTGATCGTCAGCGCCACCACGTACGGCAAGCTCGCCGCCAGCTGAGAGTTGATGCGATGGCCGAGCACCGGCAAGGTCAGTTGCAAGGCAAAGAAGTATCCGAAGAGCACGCAGCCGACGATGGTGCCGCGCAAGGTCCAACCACCGAAGATCACTGCGGCAATGGCAATGATTCCCTTGAGGCCGACGTGGCCGGCCTCGTAGCCGGAGATCGAGATCTGGCCGAGTACGAGCACACCACCACCCAAGCCGGCGCAGGCGCCGGCCACCATGATCGACTCGCGGCGCCGACGATTGACGTGGATGCCCGAGACATCGGCAGCTTGCGGGTTGTCACCCACCGCCCGCACTTCGAGGCCCCAGCGGCAGCGGAACACCAACCACCAAGCTGCCGGGACGAGCGGCACGATCAGGTACATCGGCCACGGCTGCCCGAACAGCGCATCGCCCACGAAGGGGACGTCGGACAGCAACGGGATCCTCGTAGGTTTGACGACGCTGGTTACGGCCTTCCACCTGCTGTCGAGGAACAACGCAAGGCCAAGCACGAACAGGTTGAGCGTCAAGCCCACCACGAACTGGTCGATCGTGAGCTGGTGACTGAGGTGTGCTTGGGCGAGCGCCACGGCCACCCCCGCCACCACGCCAGCGAGGAGCGCCACCGGCACGACGTCGGTTGCAGTGAACGTTGCGGCCGCGGTGTATGCGCCGCCGATCATCATCGCTTCGATCGAGATGTTGAGCGTGCCCGCCTTCTCCGCGACCCACTCACCCACCGCAGCGAAAGCCAGCACAATGGCGAATCGGACGGCGGAGTTGTACATGGCTTCCGACGCGAACACGTCGCCGATGACGTCGAACACTGAGGCGATCATGCCGTCGCCCCCATGATCACGGTGGGTTCGTCAGCTGCGGAGGCGGCGGGTGGCGGCGACACGCGTCGCCGCTGAATGGCAGCCACCGCGGGCGGCACCAGCAGCGCCAGCACGAGCAACGCGCGCACGACATCGACGATGGACCGTTCCACACCCGTCGCGGCGAGAAAGCCGGAGCCTGTTCGTAGCGACGCGAAGACGAACGCTATCGGCAAGCACGCGAGTGGCCGGTTGCGTGCCACAAGGGCGACGAGCAAGCCTTCCCACCCGACGCTGTTGGCGAAGCCGGGCGTGTAGCGGTAGTTGGCAGTGCCGCCGGCGAGCATCGCGGCACCGGCGAGTCCGGCCATCGCGCCGCTGAGCGCCAGCGCCGATGCACCCGCGATCACCACCGGCACGCCGATGCGCTGCGCCGTGCGCGGGTTGCGCCCGAGCACTGTGAGGCGGAAGCCCCAGATAGATCGATGCAGCAGCAGACCGACCGCCACCGCCAGGACCACGGCGGCCGGCACCGACCACGGGAACTCGTTGCCGAACACGTGTATCCGGCCGATACGCGTCGCGGCATCGAGCTGCGCGCTCGTCTGCACGCGGTTGGGCTTGTTGGGGTCGGGGTCCAGCAGGAGAAACGTGCGCGTGAGCAGGTAGCCGGTCGCCTGCGCGGCGATGAACACGAGCAACAGCGTGCTGATCACCTCAGGGACCTTGCGCCAGAAGCGCAGTGCTGCCGCGATCCCGGCCCACAACGCTCCACCGACGAAACCGGCAGCGATCGCCACGAGCAGCACGAGGGGCCCACTGCCTCGAGTGGCGACGACCGTGGCGAACGCTGCACCCACCGCGACCTGGCCTTCCTGGCCGATGTTGACGAGCCCCGCCCGCGTGGAAATGATCGCACCGAGTGCCACCAGCAACAGGGGTGCCGCCGCCGCGAGCGTGCCGCCCCAGCGGCCAGGGTTGCGGACACTGCCGTCGAGGAGCGCACTGAGCACCTTGCGCC
>JANOKQ010000318.1:0-1903 GCA_031419375.1 Acidimicrobiaceae bacterium | reverse complement strand
CAGCCGGGCCTCACGCCACCCAGGACCCGCACGAACGGGCGCGCAGGCAGGACCGGCTGCAGCGGGCCGAGGCAGTGTTCGATCCGCTGCCGTTCGACTCAGAGTCGGGGCGCGCCTACGGCCGGGTCTACGCGGCTGTCGTCGGGGCAGGTCGAAAGGCCCGAGCCGTCGATCTTCTCATCGCCGCGACAGCGTGCGCAGCCGGTCTTCCGCTCTACACCCGCAACCCGGATGATTTCCGAGCCCTCCACGAGCTGATCGAGGTTGTTCCCGTCTGAACGGGCCGCTCCGCTGATGATCCGGAGAAGGCGTCGCGTACGGAGGCGTCAGCCGAGGCGGTCGAGCGCCGTCGGAAGGACCCGACGTTCAAGAAGCGCATTTGGGCGATGATCGAACATGACAGGGAACTGCTCGAGCGTCTGGCGAAGTGAGCATCGCCGACCTGGATCTCGCGGACTATCTGTTCCCGGCGCCGGACCGCTACTCCGACTTCTTCCACACTGAGATGTGCGAGGTGCTGGTGCTGGTGAACGGGTGGCGATGCCAGTTGCTCCAACGCTCATGCAGCGACATCCCAGCGAGCCGCGCCATGAGGTCGTACTCGGCAGGCCAGGCATAGCGGTGTGGCGAGTCGAAGGTCTCGACCCGTCCGCCGGTGATCCAGTAGTGGTGCGAAACCAGGCGCTGATTCACGACGTCGTACTCGTCGAAACCGAGGTGGCTGCTGGTGACGTCAAACGCCACGAATGTCTCACCTGCGGGTAGGCGCCGCAACTCTGGCACGAAGACCTCCACAACGAAGTGTCCACCGATTTCGAGATGGGCTGCTGCGTTGCGAAAGCACTCGACCTGTTCGTCCTGAGTGAGCAGATTCGTGATCGTGTTGTACACCAGGTACACGAGGCCGAACCTGCCCGCGACGCGCGTCGTCGTCATGTCGCCGATTGTGACCGGGATCCGTTCTGCGCCTGGCTTGGCCATCATCTGATCCACCATCGGGCGAGACAACTCGATCCCGCAGACCTCGGTCCCGCTGGCGCTCAACGGCACCGCGACGCGACCGGTTCCAACAGCGAACTCGAGCGCCCGCCCGTCACCGGCAAGCTCGCCAAGAAACTCGACGGTCGGCAACAGGACGCCGTCGTCGAACATCTCCGACGACGCTGTGTCGTACCGGGCGGCAACTCGCGCGTTCCAGATTCCGTGCGACATGCATGGAACTCTTCCACCACACCCGCGCCCGCAGCGAACGAGTTTCTCTGACCAACCGTCAGCACGTACGGACGCGGCGTCGGTCTGATCTGGCGCGTTCGCTACCGTTGGGGAATGTCGCCCGCCCGTCTGATCGCCACCGTTCTCGACTGCCCCGACCCCGTCGTATTGGGCCGGTTCTATGCTGACCTCATCGGCGGAGTCGTCGCCTCCGAGTCCTTTGAATGGGTGCAGCTCAACGATTCGGTGGGGGTCCCGATCCTTGCCTTTCAACGAGTCGACGACTACGCGCCCCCAACGTGGCCGACCGGTTCCCGACCGCAGTACGCCCACATCGACGTCGCGGTCGACGATCTCGACGCAGCTGAATCCGAGGTGCTTGCGCTCGGCGCACTCCGGTCGCACGTGCAGCCGACGCCCGCCGAGTTCCGTGTGTATTTTGACCCAGCCGGGCATCCGTTCTGCACGGTCCTCGACACAGCCGTTGGGGGCTGAGCTGGCTACGACAGAGGAATCGTCAGTTCCGCTGCATCTAAATCTTCGATGCTGCCGTAGCGGAGGATTGCGAACGACCCGGGCAACGTGGCGGCTTGGCGAACCTCGGCTGCGATAACCTTGAAGAGCGCATCGGCCCGCCGAGGAATCGCTTGAACTCATCGTCTCTGCCGAGGATCAGCGCTTGAGCGTCGTC
>JANOKQ010000317.1:0-3686 GCA_031419375.1 Acidimicrobiaceae bacterium | reverse complement strand
CGTCGACTTGCCGCATCCCGACGGACCGATCAGGGCCGTCACCTCGCCAGCTGCCATCTCCAGTGATACCCGGTCAAGAACCTGGTGGGTTCCGAACCAGGCGGAGATGTTACGAGCGTCGATCCCGGTGAGCGTCGTCGGCACCGACCCCGTGCCCGGCACCGTGCCCGGCGTCATCCGCTGCTGACGTGGACGCTGCAGCGCCGACCGCAACCGTGGCGCTCGCTCGACGGTTTCAGTGCTAGATGCTGGGGCCGACGCACTCGCCACTCCGAGCCACTCGGAGATCACGGGTGGTTCCACGATTTGAACAGGCTGGGTGATCGGCGCCACCGGCGCAGTGATCAGCCGGACGGGTTCGGTGATCCGCGTCACCGGCGCAGGAGGGGGCGGGGGCAACAGAGGCGACGACACCTGCGCCAGCGCCGGCGGGGGCGCAGCCACCCGTGCCGGCGAAGGCGACGCCGCCACGAACGGGTCGCGGGGCGTGAACCGTTGCTGGTAGCGAACCTCGACACCGGTGAAATCAACGAAGAGCCGGCGGAACTCCTCGACGCGCTCAGGGGGTACCGACACACCGAAGTCGGAGATGCCCGGTACGACGAAGATCGTCCACGCCGCATCAGCGCCGTGGATCACCGCGGCGAGGTCGGCGACGCGCCACGACCATGCAATGTCTCCGTCGGTGGCCGCGATTCGGGTGTCGGTCACCGTCACCACGGCCGGGTGCAGATCCGTGACAACTGCGTCCGATCCGAGCGCGTCACCGCTCATGAGCTGAACCACTGCCGCAGTCCGGAACGAGGCGAGCTCGACCTCGGGACGGTGCCCATTGCTGGACGCGGCAGCCCACGACGTCTGAATCGATTCGAAAGTCATTGCAATCGGCTCCTCAAGCTCACGAAACGGAAGGGTCACAGCAGGTTCGGTAGGAGGCGGGCGGCCTCACCCGCGGCCGACAGACCGACCAGCAGCATCGGCGGTAGAAACACGACCCAAGCCTGTGCCCGGCCCCAGCGATGCCACGCCCATACCACCCCGAGCGAGAGGGCAATCAGAGCTTGCAGCCAGAGCGCCAGCGCCCAGAGCGTAGTTGCATCCCCCGCCATCACGCGCTCCTCGCCCGGCAGGCCCGAAGCGTTGATGGCTCGGCTGGGGCCGACGACGGCCTGGCCGTCGAGCTCGGCGTCGACTCGCAGCACCCCGCCGGGTAGGAACGGGCGGCCGGCTGCAGTGACCAACAACAGTCGCGCCGCGCCCGGAGCCGGAGCCGCTGGCACGGGCGAACCCTCCGCGCGTACGCCGATCACCCGAAAGTTGAACACGCCCTGACCGGTCGTCACCGTGATCAGCTCACCCTTGGTCAGTTCGGCGATGCGCGAGAAGGGCCCGCCGAACGAGGCGCGGCGGCCGAACAGGACGCTGGAACCAACTTGACCGGGTAGCGGAGTGTCACGGCGATGGCCCGGGCCGTCGAACAACGTCGCCGCCGTGGTCCCCTCGCCGACCACCTGGCGCACACCGATGGAGGGGATCTCGAGATACGCGACCGCCGCGCCGAGCCGGACCTCCTCGCCCTGAGAGTCGGCGGGGCCGATTGGCGCAGTTCCCTTGGCGAGCTGAGCTCGAAAGCCGTCGTAGGCGCGCCACTGGGCGGCAGAGTGTTGCAGCGAGCTGACGAAGACGAGCTGGATCAACAACGTCACCGAAAACACACAGACGAGGATGAGGGCAGCCCGGGTGAGCTGCAGGCGGGGGCTGAGCGGCGGAACGCCTCCGCCCATCGTGGTCGGCGCCGTCACGCGTCGCCGGCGCTCCCATCGCCGCGTGCGCGTGAGCCCCGATCGGAAGTGGTTCGCAGTCGCAGTCATCGCGACGTGGGCGGGAGCACGGTGTACGGCCGAGCGAACAGGATGGCCATCCGTCCGAACACCAGCAGCAGGATCGCCCAGATGACGGTGGGTGCCGACGACGGGCCGGTGACCGGGAACTCTGCAGCAGACCCAGACCCAGACCCAGACGAGCCGACTCCGCCCTGCGGTGCCGCCACGAACGATCCAACTCCGCTCGGAGCCGACGGCGTTGCTGTCGGCGTCGCCAAGTTCGGCCCCGCCACGGAGGTTGTCGTCAATCCCGCGACGGTGGTTGTCGTCGACCCTGGCGCGGTCGTGGTCGATCCGGCCGTGGTGGTCGTCGTGGTGCGTGCCACCGTCGTCGTTGTCGCACTTCGCGCCGTCGTTGTCGTTGCGGCAAGCGATGTGGTCGTTGCGCCAAGCGTCGTCGTCGTGCCCGTCGGCGCTGCGGCGACCGTCCAGGCTACGCCCGCCGGAGCGTCGGCTGCGTCGAGGGCGATGGTGATCTGACTCATCCAGTAGCTCACGGTTTCACCGGCCAATGTGCAAGCGAAACCCACGTTGTACGATCCCGCAGCAAGGTTCGCGGGAGGCACGAACGCTGTGAATGAAAATGCCGGGATTCCTGCAATCAAGCCAAGGGGACTGGCAGCCGGATTCCGGTTGATCACTTCTGTTTGCGCAGCGTCATACATCGGCGACACGAAGGCGCCAGGAACCGCGCTCGGCCCTGCACCGGTGTAGAGCATCGAAGACACGTCGACCGCCGACGACACCAGGTACGTCTGCCAACGGTACGACGGTGTGCCACTTGCGCTGCCAGGGCATGCCGACGACGACGGAGGCAGCATGACGAAATTTGCGCTCCCACCGCCGGTGATGGGCGCACCAACTCCCGGCGATTGGAACTGAACCGGCCCGAGGAACTCGCCGGCGGCGGTCACCTGGCGGCCGGGCCCGAGCATCGCCACGACACTCAGCGTCAACATCAGAGCCGAGAAAAGGGTGCCGACACGGGCGGAGTTGCGCACCATTCGGCGCGCCGGGGGGGTGAGACGGATCATTTTTGGTCCTTTGAAAGAGTGGTGAACCGAGGGGACCTGCGTTGCCACAGGAACCAGTAGGTGGCAGCGGCGCCCACGGCGGCAACCGCCAGAATCATCCAGCGCCGGGCGCCCGGGTCCGATTGGCCGGGCTGGCCGCCGCCCTCGCGCACGTTCGCGAGCCGCCAGGAGAACTCCGTGCGATCATCGTCAGCGGGCGAAGTGATCACGATCTCGCTGTCCCAATACTTTGCCGTGTCGCCGAAGTAGGTGCAGGCAATCCCGATGCGGTACGTGCCGGCTGGTATCCGCTCGCCGGCCACGACGGTGAAGTCCATCAGTGGTATGGGCAAGATCGCGCCCGGGTCGCCCGCCGCTGGGTTCTGCCGGAGAAGTTGGTGCACGTACGGGATCGTGTCCGCCATGAACAGCGCAAACCGCTTGCCATTGTCCCACGGCTCCGGACCGATCGGTCCGTAGACGATGTCGAGGAGATCATCGGTGACCGGCACGATGAAGCTCTGCGTGCGCCATTGGTCGTTGGCACTGTCACCGGGGCAGGTCGATCCTTCGGGCAGTCGCAGGTAGAACTCGGTGTCACTGTCGGCACGAACGAGCACCTTCGTTTGGTCGGTGCCGTCGACGATCACGACATCGCCAACGTCGAGTGGCGTGTCGACGGTGGCCCCGGCGACGGTGGCCCCGGCGACGGCGCTCGTGAGTGACCAGGCGACAACCCAGGCAAGTGTCCCGATCGTGACAGCTCTCAGCGCCCGGCGGTGGCGCCGCG
>JANOKQ010000316.1:0-3254 GCA_031419375.1 Acidimicrobiaceae bacterium | reverse complement strand
GTTAGTCAGTGGGAATGACATATCGTCGAGGCATGACGCGTCCGCTGAAGGTTGGGGTTCAACTCCCCGAGGTCGAGTGGGAAGTGCCGTTCCCTGAGCTGATTGCGATGGCGCAAACCGCCGAGGCTGTGGGCTTCGACTCCATCTGGGTCGGCGACCACCTGCTCTACGATCTTCCCGTCGGGCCACGCGGCCCGTGGGAGGCATGGACGACGTTGGCCGCGTTGGCGGCCGTGACTACGCGCGTCGAACTCGGCCCGCTGGTCGCCTCGATCGGTTTCCACGAGCCGGCCATGCTGGCCAAGCAGGCCGCCACGATCGATGCCATCTCCGGTGGGCGGTTGATCGTCGGGCTCGGCGCCGGCTGGAACGAACGCGAGTACCGGGCCTTCGGCTTCCCGTTCGATCATCGGGTGTCACGCTTCGAGGAAGCGTTCACCATCATCCGTTCGTTGCTGCGCGACGGACGCTGCGATCTGGCCGGCACGTACTACGCGGTCGAGGACTGCATCCTGCACCCACCGTCGCCCCGGCCGGGCGGGCCGCCGCTGATGCTCGGGTCGACGAGTCCGAGGATGCTCTCGATCGGTCTCCCCCACGTCGACCAGTGGAACGTGTGGTGGAGCCAGTACGGCAACACCCCCGACGGTTTCGCGCGGGAGAAAGCCCGCGTCGATGAAGCGGTTGCGGTAGCCGGCCGTGCCCCCGCCGACGTCGAGGCCACGTGCGCCGTCCACGTACGCCTGCCCGGCGGCGGCGGACGCCAAATGGGCCACGAGGACGGTCCGAAGATCCGTCCCGTCGAAGGCTCCGCAGCGGAGATCGCCGATCAGCTGCGAGCGTTCGCAGCCGTCGGTGCCGTCCACGTCCAGCTCGTCGTCGACCCCATCACTCGAGCCTCGATCGAGACCTGCGCCGACGTGCTCGCGAATCTCGACCGCCCCTGACGACGTCGGTGAACGACGGTCGCACTCCTACGCAAGATGCGCTTGCTCCGAGTCGGCGTCCGGCGGGGTCCGCGACAGCTCTCTGATCGTTGCCGAGACACTGCTCGGACGTGTCGTGGTCACACGACGAAGACCTCGACCTTGCAGTTGACGCCGGGGGCGCGAGCGAGGCGGCCGTCAGCCGTGACGAGTGTGCACGCGAGCCCCTCGGCGAGGGCGATGTATGCCGCGTCGTAAGCGGTTACGTTTGCTCGCAGCTCGTACGCCCGAGTCATCAGCGGGCCTGTCGGAAAGCGGGTAACCGGGAGCGCCTGGAGGTCGTCGACGGCCGACCGGAACCTGCGAGCAGTCAAGTCGCCGACGATCCACCGCTTTCGGAGCACAGCCACGGTTTCGACGTCGACGAGGTCTGGCGCTGACACCTGGAGAGCCGCCGCCAGACGCGCCCGAGCGGCTTGCCCGACCCGGCCATCGTCACCGACAGCGTTGGCCAGGACAGAGGCGTCGATGACGATCAACGGCTGTTGCGCGCATCGTCGAGGTCCGACACCGCGAGATCGCGCCCGACGCTCCCTCCTCGTCGACGACCGATGCGCTCGAGAACCTCGTTCATCGTCGGAGTAACTGCGAGCCGAGTGAGCTCGGTCGCGAGGTACTGCTGGAGCGACTGCCCTTCAGCTTCGGCTCGACGCTGCAAACCGGCATGCACATCGGCAGGGAGATCACGGACCAAGACGTTCGGCATGCTTGCATTCTGCTAACACCACGACTGAAATGCAAGGCAGCAGCAACCCGGGGTGGTGAGATCACCGACGGCCAAGACGTCTGCGACGGTGGTCCGTTTCATCTCGTCGACGACGACGAATCCGAGTTCGTCGACGACACATCCCCGTTCGACGGCGAGTTGGTTGTTCTTGCCTCGTTGGCCTCGCCATGTTCGTTCTCGTCGTTTGCCTCGCCTCGCCGAAACGCGAAGAGGTGTTCGGTCCCCTCGGTGTCGCCGACATTCGTACGTTCGCCAACCCGCAGAACCCGACCCACGTCGCGGTGTTCATGGACGTTGCCGACCTGGACGCCCTCATGGCCGCGATGGGGAACGAGGCGACGGCCGAGGCCGTGTCCGAGCAACTGGCAGTTCTGTGTTAGTCGAAGGTTCGCCAACGCCAGCGGGTGGCTCGTCGCGCGAACTCGTCCTCGCGTTCGATGATGCCAAACGCGCGGTCCGGGGTGACCTCAATGATCGCGTGGCTCCGAACAAACGCCTCCATCTGGGTGTGAACCGTCGGATCGTCCCAGTACTTCGTGACGTAGGCGGCAATCGCCCGATCGATGGCGTCGGCGTCGCGGGCCGGGTCGACGATGCGGGCTCGTCCTTCGACGGAAACGCATTCGACGGTGTCGGCAACGGTGACGACGCACTGTGGGTTCTCGGCGATGTTGCGCGCCTTGCGGGCGTTCGGCGAGCAGGAGAACCAGAACCGCTCGGTCTCAGGGAGCCAGACGCCCCACACGGGCATCGCGTGCGGCCGTGCCTGCGCGGAGGCAGTGACGACCCAATAGTTCTTGTTGTCGACGAGGCGTTGTTGCGCCCACGTCCATGGCAACGTGCCCGCCGGGTCGGCTGGAACTCCGTAGCCGGCCATGGCGGGACGTTCGACCGTAGGCACGCGGCAAGGCTAATGGAGGCTAATCCGAACTTACCTGTGGTTTGGTCTTTGATTTGGGTGGTGGCCAGCACGGATAGGCGCGGTGTGGTCACGGAGTGTAGCCAGTAAATAGCTTGACAGTGTCGGGTTGGGGGCGCATGCTGTTGGTATGGGACAACGGTCGGGTGCGATGCATGTTGCCAAGGTTGTACGCAAGTACAAAGACCGCGAGTATGTGAGCTGGTTGTTGCGCCGCTCGTTCCGCGAGGATGGCAAGGTGCGCCACGAGACGCTCGCTAACTTGTCGGTTCTGCCGCCGGCGGCGATTGACGCGGTGCGCGCTGTGCTGGCCGGTGAGACCCTGGTCGGTGCTGGTGCGGGTTTCGAGGTGGAACGCAGCTTGCCGCATGGTCACGTCGCCGCGGTGTGGGCGATGGCCACCAAGTTGGGTTTGGCCAAGCTGTTGGGACCGGCTTGTGTTGAGCGGGATGTGGCGTTGGCGTTGATTATCGCCAGGGCGTGCCGGCCGGCGTCGAAGCTGGCCACCACCCGGTGGTGGGCTGACACCACTTTGGCGGCCGATTTCGGTGTGGGTGACGCCTCGACCGACGACGTGTACGCGGCGATGGACTGGCTGGTCCGGCGGCAGGCGACGATCGAG
>JANOKQ010000315.1:0-1671 GCA_031419375.1 Acidimicrobiaceae bacterium | reverse complement strand
CCCGGACCGCGGCTGATCACAGCACGGCCGATCAGCCCCAGCTCGGCGTGGCCGCGGCCTGGGTGTGGCACCTCGGTGCGCTCGCCTGGATCGTCGCCTACCTCTTGATCTATCTCTACAAGTAGGAGAGCGCTCCGTTGTTCAGCCTCGGCTCTAAGACCTTCTTCGGTTTCTCGCTCTTCACGTTCGCCGCCGCGTTTCTCTACGGCGTTGCAACCAGCGACCTGGCGGGGATCACGTTGCTCGGCTCGGCGTCGGTCGCGTCCGCGTTTCTCGGCATTGCCGCGGTGGCCGCAACTGGCGCCGGTGATCGTCTCAGCGCTCTCGTCGGCCACGATGACCCGCTCGCGAACCGGGCGCCTCGCCCCAGCGTTGCCCCTTTGCTGCTCGCGGTGGCCGGCGGCACGGTTGCCCTCGGCGCGGCGTTAGGCGTCGTCGCCTACGTCTCGGCCGCCCTGGTGGCGGTTGCGGCAGGGATCGTCTGGTTCATCGGCTCGTGGCGTGAACACGCGAACTACGTGCCCGACACGACGTCGCGGGTGAGCGATCGTTTCGGCCTGCCCCTCGGCCTGCCCGTGGCCGTGCTCGTCCTTATCGCCATCATTGTCATTTCGATGAGCCGGATCCTCCTCGCGGCAAGCAAGAACGGTGCCACGGTGATCGCCATAGTCCTCGCGATTGTCATACTCACCGGGGGTATCGCCGCGGCCGTAAGGCCGAAGATCGATCGCCGACTGGCGGCCGCCCTTGGTGTTGTCGCGGTGCTGGCCGTCGGCGCGATGGGGATCGTCGGCATCGCCCTGGGCGAGCGCGACTTTGCACACAAGGTGACGACCGGTGAAGGCGCGGAGTCGCATTCGACCGAAGTCGCGGGCCACGCTCCCGCTGAGGGCGGCGCTGATGCCGATGCCGCGGTCACGACCGCTCCCGCCGATCCCGCTGCCGGCGGTTCGGACCACGATTGACGCGTGGCACGGCGATTGAGCAACGTGTCGTCCCGCGTTCGATCCTGGCGCTCGCCTGCTTCGGCGCGCTCCTTGTCACCGTCGGCGTGGCGTGGTCGCTCGCGGGTGGCCAGGCCTCGCGCCCCGCTTGGGCATTGCAAGCCGGGGCTCACGTTCCGGGCATCGACTTACCCGACCTTCGCGATCCGGCGAAGCGTTTCACCGTCACCGGCGCGGAGGGTCTGCCCACCGTGCTGAACGTCTTCTCGTCGACGTGCGCCCCGTGTGTCGAAGAACTTCCCGAGTTCGAGAGGCTCTCGCGCGAGCTGGTCGGCACCGTGCGTGTGGTCGGCGTCGATCACCTCGATCGCCGCTCGGCCGGTCTCACCCTCCTTGAGCGAACCGGGGTCACGTTCCCGGTCGGCTTCGACGAGTCGGGTCGACTCTCTACCGATTACCGCCTTGCCGGGCTACCTGCCACGTTTTTCATCCACAGCGATGGCACACTTGCCGACTCCGTGCTCGGCCCCATCAGCACCGATGAACTCCATCGAAAGGCCAAGAGGTTGCGTCGTGCCTACTGAGCGCTTTTCACTGTCTTCTGATGGCTTTTCAGATTTTGCACATTCCCTGTCGACGCGAAAGGCTCCACCCGTGCAATCCAATCGCCGTCACTTCTGGCGTCGCGCCGCGCCTCTGGGGTTGTTGACGACCCTCGTGCTCAGCG
>JANOKQ010000314.1:0-1614 GCA_031419375.1 Acidimicrobiaceae bacterium | reverse complement strand
CAGGTGTCGGGGGAGCGGATTCGGTGACGGTCATGGGGCGACACTATCCGGCAACACGAGGCGGCGATGGGGTGTCCGGCACCGCCGGACACCCCATCATCGCTGCTTGCCGGGTCGTGCTAGATCGCCTCCGGACCTTCCTCGCCGGTACGGATGCGGATCAACCGGTCGACGGAGGTGACCCAGATCTTGCCGTCGCCGATCTTGCCGGTGGAGGCCGAGGACTTGATCGTGTCCACGGTCGAGTCGACCGCGTTGTCGTCGACGACGAGTTCGATCTGAATCTTTGGGACGAAATCGATCTTGTACTCCGAGCCGCGGTACGTCTCGGTGTGCCCGCCTTGGCGACCGAAACCACGGACTTCGCCGACGGTCATGCCGACGATCCCGCTGGCTTTCAGTGCGTCTTTCACGTCGTCGACCTTGAACGGTTTGATCACCGCTGTGATGAGTTTCATGGTGCTGCGTTTCTCCTTGTGTCGCTTCGTGAGTTCCGGGTCAGTCGTTGTAGGCGCGGACGCCCATCTCGGGGAGGTCGAGGCCGTTGATCTCGTCGTCTTCGGCGGAGCGGATGCCGCCCTTGGTGACGCTGTTCTGAATCTTGAAGAACGCGTAGGCGGTCCCGAAGATCACGGTCCAGATGACGAGGGCACCGAGCGCCTGTGCGCCGAGTTGACCGAACTCTCCCTGCAGCACGCCTTCGATGGCGATGCCGTCACCGGCGTCGTCGAGCGCGCCGTTACAACCGGCGCCGTACTTGCCGTTGGCGAAGATGCCCACGGCGAGCACGCCGAACGTGCCGCACGCCCCGTGCACGGCGATTGCCCCCACCGGATCGTCGACACCGCGACGCTCGATGAAGAACACGGCCTCGATCGCGATGACCGCGGCGATCGCACCGATCACCGCAGCTGCCCACGGTGACACGAAGGCACACGGCGCGGTGATCGCGACCAGGCCGGCGAGCATGCCGTTCACCATCATGCCCGGGTCGGGTTTTCCGGTCTTGAACGTGATGTAGTACATCGCCACGATCGAGCCGACCGCGCCGGCGATCGCGGTATTCGCGGCCACGATGGCGAATTGGATGTCGGTGGCCGCGAACGTGGATGCGGCATTGAAACCGAACCAGCCGAACAGCAGGATGAAGCAGCCGAGCATCGCCATCGGGATGTTGTGGCCGGGGATTGCCCGTGGCTTGCCATCGGGGCCGTACTTGCCGATGCGCGGTCCGAGCACGATTGCTCCGGCGAGCGCTGCGGCACCGCCGACGGCGTGGACGACGCCGGAACCGGCGAAGTCGACGTAGCCGGCACCGAGGCCCATGGTGTCCCACGACTTTGCCAGCCAGCCGCCGCCCCACGTCCACGCGGCGAACAGCGGGTAGTAGACCGCGCCGCAGAACAGGCCCCAGATCACGAAGCTCTTCCACTTCCATCGTTCGGCCATCGAGCCGGTGGGGATCGTTGCCACGGTGTCCATGAACGCGACCATGTACAGGAAGAAGCCGAGCAGTGCCGGGCTGGCCGCGCTGCCGAGGTGTTCCCACCCTTTCCAGAGGAACGCCCAGTTCCCGGACCCGATCAGCGGTTCGGGATTCATCGCCGCGCCTCC
>JANOKQ010000313.1:0-8129 GCA_031419375.1 Acidimicrobiaceae bacterium | reverse complement strand
CTGCTTGCGGGTCGGCTTGCGGCTCGGCGTCGCTGCCACAGGCCGCGAGAGTCAGCGCCGCAACTGCGGCGCATGCCAGTACTCGTCTCATTGATTTCCCCCTTGTGATGTTTGATCGATAATACAGGAGTGGCTGGCTAGGGGTCGCTCGAGACGCCGGAACCAGCCGGGTGCGTCTACCGCGTGACCGTGATCGGAAGGCGCTTCATGCCGCTGATGAAGTTGGATCGCAATCTGTCGATCGGTCCGGCGAACTGCGCGTCGCTCAGCTTGGGAAGCAGTTCTTCGAACACCACCTTGAGCTCCATTCGCGCCAGCTGAGCGCCAAGGCACAGGTGCGGGCTCATCCGCCCGAACGCGACGTGATCGTTCGGGCTGCGGTGGATGTCGAAGTGATACGGCTCGGAAAACTGGTCGCGGTCATAGTCAGCCGAGACGAACCAGATCACGACCTTGTCGCCACGCTTGATCAGCTTGCCGCGCATCTCGATGTCGCGGGTCGCGGTGCGACGGAAGTGCATGGTGACCGTGGCCCACCGCAGGATCTCCTCCACGGCGCGGTCCATGACCGCCGTGTCCTTGCCGATCGAATCGCGTAGCTCGGCCATCTGCTCGGGGTGTTCGATCAACGCCTTCATGCCGGCCGCCATCGTGTAGCGGGTGGTGTCGTTGCCGGCGCTGACGAGCAGCACAAAGAAGTTCTTGAACTCCCGCTCGCTCAACTGCTCGCCGTCGATGGTCGGAGCGAGGATGTCGCTGATCACGTCGTCGCTCGGCGTTGCCCGTCGCTGGGCAGCCTGGCGCTGCGCGTATTGGTACAGGTCGAGCGCGGCGGGCGAGCGGAACGGGATGTGCTTGAACTCGTCGGTATCGGCCAAGCCGACCGGGTGGTCGGTGAACTCGGGATCGAAGTTGCCAAGCAACGCGTCGCCGCACTCGACCAACCACGGGCCATCGCTGTCAGGCACGCCGAGCAACCGACCGAGCATTCGCATTGGGAGCTGCTTGGCAATCGTGTCGACGAAGTCGAACGACGCGGGGCCGGCTAGTGCCTCGTCGACGACGGTACGGGCCAACAACCGGATCGAGTTCTCGTAGGCGTACACCTCGCGGCGACTGAACGGCTTCGACACCAGCCGGCGGTACCGGGTGTGTTCCGGCGGGTCGTATTCCAGCATGTTGCGGCGGGCGGCGAAGTCGTCCGGTTCCATCTCCTCCAACGTGATCCCCTCCGCCGAGGAAAACACCTCCACCTGTCGGCTCACCTGCAACAAGTCGTCGTACCGGGTGACGGCCCAGAACCCATGCCCACCGTCGTGCTCGTCCCACCAGCTGACCGGATCGTCGGCGCGCAGCCGGTCGAAGGTTGCGTACGGCACCCCCGCTGTGTACGCGTCGGGGTCGGTAATGTCGGCGTCGCCCGGTCCGAGGTCGTGCTCGATGCGCTCCGTCATCCGGCAGCTTCGTGATCGGGCGCTGTGTCTGGGCCGAGCGCCGCCAGGTTGTGTCGCTCGAGTGTGGTGCCTTCCTTCCACGAGTTGCCGATCTCGCGCCAGAACCCACCGATCATCTCGACCGGGGCGAGACGGGTGAGCTCCTCGACCGGCGAGGGATACATCGACAGCGTTGCGTCGCCGACGAAACACGGCCCGAACTCGACGTCGAAGCCGCGCATGGTGACGAGCTCGTTCAAGCTGTCGGTGCCGTCGCTTTCGATCGCCGGCATCACCCGGCTGTGCAGCATCGGCAGTGCGTTGACGAAGCCCGCGCTCTCGGCAGTTCCGGTGATGGTGAACGTCGCGTCGATCAGCCGCCGACCGTACGCAGCGCACGTCGCCCCGAACCGGCCTCCGGGTTCCAGTCGCGGCCCCGCCCTGCCGACGCGGACGACCCTGGTGAGGTACAGCTCGCCCATCTTCTTCGGGTACCCCTGGTGGTGACCGCGCACCATGGCAAAGTCTTTGTCAACCCAGATGTACACGCACCGGCTGAAGTGCTGCCCGCGGTACTTGCAGCGCACCACCACGAACGTCTCCATGTACTGGCTGCGCACCGGGTCGAGCAGCTCGGATCCATCGTCGCGGCAGCTCTGCCAATCGGCCCAGATCACCGCGACCGCACCCGGATCGTCGTCGGCGGGTTCCAGCGGCGACGGGAGCAGTTCGGCCACTGCGGCAGGGTCGGTGCGGTACTCGATGGTCAGCATCTGACCGCTGTAGTGCCACGGCGGCGACGGCACCAACGATGCCGATCCCGTGGCCGTGCGGGGGAACATGAATCCAGCAGTCACGCCGGGTGACTCTAACCGTTCGGTCCCGAATGGCTTCAGAGCAACGGCGGCCGAGGCTCAGCGATGATCGACGAGCGCCGCCAATATCTGCTGCGCCGCGGTGCCATCGCCGAAGGGATTGATCACGGTGGCCATCTGCGCGTACGCGTCCGGGTCGTCCAACAGCCGAGCCGCGACCGACACGATCAGCTCGCGATCGGCACCGACGATCACCGCCGCTCCAGCAGCGACGGCCTCGGGGCGTTCGGTCATGTCGCGCAGCACCAGCACCGGTTTGCCAAGCGACGGCGCCTCTTCCTGCACCCCACCCGAATCGGACAGGATCAACGTGGCCCGAGCCATCGCGGCGACGAACTGCGGGTACGCCAGCGGTTCGCACAGATCGACCCGCGGGTGTTCGCCAAGTACGGGGAGCACGATCTCGCGCACTCGCGGGCTGAGGTGCAGTGGCAGTGTGACGGTCAGGTCGGGGTACCGGTCGAGGAGATCCAGCACCGCGCGGCAGATCCCACCCATCGGAGCACCGTGGTTCTCTCGGCGGTGCATCGTGACGAGCAGGTTTCGAGCAGCCCCCGGTTCGGGCACTGGTTCAGGCGCTACCGGATGGGTGAGCTTGGCCAGGGTGAGCATCAGCGCATCGATCCCCGGGTTGCCGGTGACCACGATGCGATCGTCGGGCACTCCCTCGGCCAACAGGTTGGAGCGAGCCGCGCCCGTCGGAGCGAGGTGCAGCGATGTAAGCCGCGTGGTGAGTAGCCGGTTCATCTCCTCCGGGTACGGCGAGTAGATGTCACCGGTTCGCAGACCCGCCTCCACATGGGCGACCGGAAGGCGTTGATAGAACGCGGCGAGCGCAGCTGCGAACGTGGTGGTGGTGTCGCCGTGGACGATCACCCAATCCGGACGGCTGCGCTCGAAGTGCGCGCCCACGCCACCGAGCACCGCCGACGTGATGAACGTGATGGTCTGATCGGGGCGCATCACGGCGAGGTCGACCGTGGCCTCGATCTCGAACCACTCCAACATCTGATCGAGCATCTCCCGGTGCTGCCCGGTGCTGATCACAACGACCTCGAACTCGGCTGGTCGTGCCTGCGCTGCCAAGATGATCGGAGCGAGTTTGATCGCTTCGGGACGGGTCCCGAACACGAATGCCAACTTGAGTGGGGCCACCGCGGTGCTCACCGGTTGCGGTAACGCGGCAGCAGCAGCGCACGCGCCGCAAGCACAAAGAATCGTGCACCGGTGGACAGGTACCGACCGAACAACCGCCGCGGTTCCTCGCGCAGTCGGTGCACCCATTCCAGGCCGTGTTCTTGCATCCACAACGGGGCTCGCGTGCGGAGTCCGGCGATCACGTCGAAGCTCCCACCGACTCCAATCGCGACGTCGACCCCAAACGTCTCCCAGTTGTTCTCGATGAACTCCTCTTGGCGGGGGACGCCCATGCCAACGATCAACACCCGCGCCCCGCTCGCGGCGACTGCCTCGGCCCGACTGGACGACTCGGCCACATCGAAGTACCCATCATCGTGGGAGATCTTCAACATCGGCAGCGACTCGCGAAGCCGCGCCGCAACCTCATCGATGATCGTGCGAGACGCACCGAGCAGGTGAACGCCAACATCTTCGGTGGCTGCCCGCCGGCACACCCGATCGATCAGATCGATGCCGGTCACTCGCTCGGGCAACGGCGTTCGGAACAGCCGCGCCAGCCACACGATCGGTTGCCCGTCGGCCACGGTGCATGCGGAGCCGTCAACGAAGCGGCGGAGTTGCGGATCGGTACGCATCATCATCAAGATGGCGACGTTCACCGTGCACAGCCAACCTCGCTCGGGGCCGTTGACGAGATCGAACACGGCGTCCACGGTCTGATCGAGCGCCAATGGATCGAAGTCGCCGTTGAGCACACGGACCGGGCGACGTGTCACGTCGGGTCCCACGTGCGTTGCAGGAGGGCCGCGTCGACAAAGAACTTGGCTGCCCAGTTGGGATAGCTCAACGGCGCATACCGCCCCCAGATCGGCGATGACCCGGCGATCGCTCCACGCACCGCCGGGTTCTTCGCGTCCACATCCTGGCGAGCCATCACGTACCGCAGCGCCCGCCGTGACGCGGATTGGTACCGGACATCACCGGTGAGGTCGAACCACTTGGCCCACACGATTGCGAACTGGCAGGTCCCCGTGAGGCACGCGTAGCGCGCCGCAGCGGTACCGTCGACGGTGATCTGACCCGGCAGGAAGCCCTCGTCATCGAGCAGCTCGAGCGCTGCGTCGGCACAACGCCGTGCCGCCGACGTGTACGAGGGCTCGTCGAGGATCCACCCCGATTCCTGCAACCCGCACGTGGTGTAGGAGATGTTGTGGGTATACGGGTCGTCACCGACGGCGAACGCCGCGTTGGAATAGAAGCCGCTGGGTTGCTGACACTCGAGTGCCCAGTCGAGATTGGCACGGGCAACGCTGCGGTATGCGTCGTTGGGGGCGATCCCATCGGCCAACAGCAGTGCCCATGCGGTGCGGGTGTTGTACGCGTGGGGTGTTTCGAAGTGTTCGTGGGTGACCCATCGGCCACCGTGGTCGGCCTGACTGGCGACCTCCGTCAGCCAGTCGGCAGCGCGCGTCGCGGCGACGAGGAAGCGCTCGCCGCCTGATCGTTGGTAGGCACGCACCAAACCGAACAGCACCTGACCGGTATCGAACACGATGCCGCCATCGCCATACTCGGGATTGGCAACGGAGCCATCGGCGTTCTGCACCCCCACCAGCCAGTCGGCGATCCGCAGGGCGCGCCGGGTGAGGTCGTCGTCGTCCAGCGCGTCGGCGGCCCGCAGGAACGTGGTCAGGATATACCCGGATGTCTCGCGGTAGGGAGCCCGCCATCCACCGCGGATGCTGTATCCGTAGCTCACGCCACCGTCGGGCACCTGGTCCTGCGCGCGACACAACCAGTCGAGCGCGCTCCGGAGGTGCGTGGTGATGTCGTTGGGTTCATGACGGCGTCTCACTGCGCTCTTCGCGACGAGCGGAACGAACGTGAGTGAAGCGCGCCACTGTTGTGTATCCGCCGAGCAACCCAAGGTTGGAAAGTATATCCAGCCCCCCTGAATGGCCGGGGCAATGTGCCGTCACAGCAACCGCTGACGGAACGAGCCCGCAGGACGAGCCCGCGGAGCGCGGTCGGATGCTCACCGGTAGGCTTGGGTCGGTGCGACTCAGAACGTTCACTCTCACCGCCGTTGCGCTGGCCGCGGCAGCGGCGTTTGGCGCAAGCTCGGTTGTCGTGCCGGTCCTCCCGGGTGCCGCTGCGGTTCATGCCGCGCCTGGCGACACATCGGTCTACGTGTCGATGCCGACACCGACCCGGCTGCTGGACACACGCGACGCAGCGCAGGTGGTGCTCGGTGATGGCACCGTCAACGTCACGGTCACCGGCAGTGCACCACTGCCGTCCGTGGAACTGACCCGGTCGGTGGTCCTCAACATCACCGTCGTCGGCCCGGCCGGCATCGGCTTTTGGACGGTCTTCCCGCACGGTGTCGCCCGACCTACCGCGTCGAACCTGAACGTCGATGAACGGTGGTCGGCATTCGGCGACACGTTGGCGATGGCCAACCTGGTCACCGTGCCGGTCGGCACCGACGGCACCGTCGACATCTACAGCCAAAGCGGCGGCCATGTCGTCGTCGACATGCTCGGCAGCTATCAAGCCAGTGGGTCGACGACGGCCGGCCGGTTCCAGCCGCTGGCTACACCAAGCCGCATCTTCGACAGCCGCACCCTGGTCGCCATTGCCCCCACATCGGTGACCGAGATCCGGGTACCGAACACCGGTGGGGCCTCGGCGGCCGTGGTGAACCTCACCACGATTGCCAACGGCCCCGGATACTGGACGGCGTTCCCGGCGAACACCCAACCGCCCACTGCGGCCAACGTCAACTCGCTGTATCCGCTACATGTCGTGGCCAACCAGGCCATCGTCCCGCTCGACGTCGACGGGGACTTCAACGTGTTCTCCCAGACCGGCGGTCACCTGGTGGTCGACCTCATTGGGCTCGTCACCGGTGCCGGTGCAGCCACATCAACCGATGGCCTGTACGTGTCGCTGAACACCCCGACCCGTTTCCTCGACACCCGCGACGCCGCGTTGAACCCGCTTGGCGGAAAGCAGATGCCGTTACCGGCCTGGAACCTCGAAGTCGCCGCAGCCACCAACGTGGCAGTCGCCCGCCCCGATGTCGCCGCGCTCGTGATGAACGTCACCGTGACCGACGCACTTGCCAGCGGATACGTCAGTGTCGGACCCGCCGGGGCCAGCGACCCGACCGGCAAGAGCCGCGCCACCTCAACCCTCAACGTCGTTCGGGCAGTACAAACCCTGCCGAACCACACCACCGTGGCGGTCTCGGCGCGAGGCTTCGATGTGTTCACCCAATCCGGCGGCCACATCCTCGCCGACGTCTCGGGCTACTACCTCGGGACACCGGTCGCCGCCCCCTTCGGTCTCCCCGCCAACACCACCGGAACGCCGTTCGGCTGCATTGGGTACCCGACAACGCCGGTGGCCTCGGTTGTGCTCGGCTCGAGCCGCCCGACCGTCGCGCGTGCTCAGCAGCGTTTGCTCGACCTGGGTTTCTGGAATGGCGGCGCCGATGGCGGATACGGCCTCACCACGTCGCAGAGCGTGATGGCGTTCCAGAAATGGTCGGCGCTCCCGGCCAGCGGTAACGTTGACGAAGCCACTGCCGTTGCGCTCAACCGGGCCCAGTGCCGCCCAGCGCCAGGGATCACCAGCGGTGATCTGTTGGAGGTGGACAAGGGCCGCCAACTGGCGTTCCTGGTGCGCGGCGGGAAGATGGTGTGGATCCTCAATATCTCCACCGGCGGCAACTACGACTACACCGCCATCGACAAAAACACCGGCGCGAAGATCAGCGACCGCGCGTACACGCCCGTCGGCACGTTCCGCGTGTACCGGGCCAGTGACGAGACCGCGTACGAGGGTTCGCTGGGCACGCTGTACCGGCCCCGCTTCGTCGTCGGTGGCGTCGCCGTGCACGGGTACCGCGACATCCCCAACTACCCGGCATCGCATGGCTGCATCCGGGTGAGCAACCCGGCGATGGACATGATCTGGGCGACGGATGCAATGCCAATGGGCGGCACCATCGTCATCCACGACTAGTTCTGACCAGGGAAGTTGGGCGCTCTGCGGCGATGGGTTTGGGGTGACCCACCGTCGTTGGGGCCCCGCTTCGGATTTTGGCTCGGTGGCGACGTTCGGCCTCGGGGACTTCGAACCACGGGTGTGGTGATGCGCTCCAATGAAAGCCGACCCACCGGTCAAAGTGGGGACGCGACCCTCCAACCAGTGGTCAGAGCGCGTGCGCCGCCAGCTATCGGTGATGGTGATGTTCACGCTCCGGGTATCTGTACAAGCTATATGTAATATGGGTTCTGTGAGTTGGTCCGTGGCGAACTGGTGTACGATTGGGGTATGTTGGCGGACTCGGACCACAGCTTCACCGACGACCCGCCCGACGACCCGCCCGACGACCCGCCCGGTGGTCGGGATCGTTCGCCGGAGGAGTTCGTTGATGCGTGGGCAGCGCACGAGCGTGAGGGTGCCCGGTTGGCTCTTGATGCGGTCAGGATCGCTGCGGGTTGTGGGTTGGGGATGGGCATGTGTCGATGGGGGCGTGGTTGCGTGACCGGGGCCGGATGCGTTCCAGTGCCGCCACACAGTTGTTGAGCGATGGCCGGTTCCTGGCAGCGACCACCCTTGTCGGCGCCGCCGCGGTGCGGGGGCGGTTGTCGGCCGGGCAGGTCCGGGC
>JANOKQ010000312.1:0-1505 GCA_031419375.1 Acidimicrobiaceae bacterium | reverse complement strand
GTCGACAAACAGGATGCGTTCGTTGCCCACCTCGACAGTCCTGGTCGCGTGGTGATCGAGATTGTGCCAGACACCCGGATCGGCTTCGATTCCGAAGCGATGTTCAAGAACTCCCCGGCCGGCACCACCACCACCCGCCTCTGACAGGTTGACACCGCGGCGGTACGTCAGGCCGGCGTGGACTTGGCGACTTGCTTGCGCCTCGGGATCTTGATGATTCCCTGACGGCTGGCGAAGGCGACGGCGATGAGCAGGCTGAGACCCTCGAACAGCGGCTCGATCCATGGCCGGTTGCCGCCGGTAAAGGTGAGCTGCAAGCCCTTCACCCCGAACGCGAGGGTGAACACCGCGATCAGGGTGCCCCACACGTTCGGCCGGTTGCGCAGCTGCGATGCGCCGAAGAACACCGCTGCAACCGCGGGGAACAGGAAGCCTGGGCCCACGTCGTTGCCGAACGTACCGACCTTCCACGACTGCACCAGACCGGCGAATCCGGCGATCAGTGCCGATATCACGAGCGTGCCCCACGCGTACCTGTCGGTGCGCACGCCGGCGAGGCGCGCCGCCTCACGGTTGCCACCGGTGGCGAAGAGGTAGCGGCCGGTGGGGGTGTGCTCGAGCACGTACCAGACAACGAGCGCGAGCAGGAGAAGGAAGTAGAAGTACATCGGCAGGTCGAAGATCTTGCGCCTCCCGAAGTCGCGGTAGCTGTCGCTGAGCACGTCATTGATCTGCCGGTTGCCAGACAGCAGCAGTGTGAGCGCACTCAACACCTGGCTCATTCCGAGCGTGGCGATGAACGAGTTGACCCGCAGCCTGACGACGACGAACCCGCTGGCGAAGCCCACGAGTGCGCACGCGGCAAGGGCGATGATCGCGGCGATCCCTTGGGGGATGCCGGGATGGTCGCGGGCGATGACGTTGACGATGACGAGCGAGAACCCCATCATGTGACCGATCGACAGGTCGAACGTGTCGGATGCGAGTGGGATCAGGAACGCGAGCGCGAGGATCGCCACGATCACCTTTTCGGTGAGGACCAAGCGGATGCTGGTCCAGTTCAAGAACACGTCCGATGACAACGAGAACACGATCATGAAGGCCGCCCAGAGGTACAGGGCGCTGAAGCGGTCGAGGCCGATGCGGCTCGTCCAGTTGCGTGGCGGCGCGGTTGAGGGAGCTACGCCAGCAGAGGTATCCGGATGGTCTGCGACGGTGTTGGTCATGGCGTTGCAGCCTTCTGTTGGAGTTGGGCACGTTCGATGTTCTCGACGGTGATCTGATCGCCGAGAAGTTCGGCGGCGATCACTCCGCCGCGCATGATGAGGACCCGCCGCGAAATGCGAACCAGTTCCTCGGTGTCGGTCGAGGCGACGAGGACTGCTGCGCCCTCGGTAGCGGCACGGTCGATGAGGCTGTGGATCTCCTCTTTGGCACCGACGTCGATCCCGCGTGTCGGCTCGTCGAGCGCGATCACCCGTGGGTGTAGCCGCAGGCCGCGAGAG
>JANOKQ010000311.1:0-1711 GCA_031419375.1 Acidimicrobiaceae bacterium | reverse complement strand
CACCGAGACGCCGAGGTTGCCGCCGCGGAACCATCCGCTGAGACCCGATGTGGCGCACGCGTGAAATGCCATCACGGCCAGGATCGAGATGCCGCGCAGGCCGTCGAGTCCCGGCTCGTAGGGAATCGTGCGGCCGCCGTTCATCCGCAGGTGAAGCTACCCTGCGGGGAGTGCCGCACACGCGCCGACAGGTGTGTCGAAGCGAGCGCTGGTGATCCACGGGCCGGCGATCCAAGCGTCGGGCGTGGCCGTGATCAATCCGGGGTAGCGGTCGCCGACACGGTTGACGAACCATGTCGCGAAGCGAGCGGCGCCTTGCGGACACACGTGGACCCCATCGGATTTCCGGTCGGGGGCGCCGTCGCCGTCGATATCGATTGACAGTTCGGGACCCCACACCTCGGTGGTGTCGATCAAGGACACATGCTCGGGTTCGCGCACGCCGAGCTCGAACGCGACCGCGATCTGATCGCGTAGGCCTTGCGTTTCGAGGTCGCCGCGCACCGGCGGGGGAGTGACGAACATCAGGTCGGCGCCTGTAGTCCGGACCGCCTTCTCGACCCGGCCGAGCTCGGCCGTCAACACGTCGCGCGGGTGCACCGAATCCCAGTACGACAGTTGCACCACGACCAGATCGGACGGGTGTTCAGCGAGCAGGTCGTCGAGGATCGCGTGCGTGTCGACGTTGGCGGTGGGGACCAGCCGGGCCCCATCGAAGCTGGCATCGGTGATGGTCACCCCGGCTGCCTCGAGCGCGGCCACGACCGGCGGTGCGATGTCGGCTGCGACAGAATCGCCGATCCACAGCACCGATGTGATCGTGGTGGGCGGCTCGACCTCAGCGGGAGCTACAACGGGAGCGACAACGGGGTCGCCAGTACCCGGCGACACTGTGCCGGGCGACACTGTACCCGGCGACACTGTGCCGGGCGACACTGTGCCGGAAGCAGGTGTAGGCCCAACGACCGTGGTCTGGTCGCTGCTCGGGCCGGCTTCGGCGGTCGGGACTGGCGCGTCGGACGCAGGCGTGTCGCGAACGGGTGGCGGTGCGGGCGTGGGGCCCATCGAGGCGAGGGCAACGGGCACGACCGGCGCAAGCGCCCCGGCCGTGACGGCGTCGGCCTCGGTGGCCGCGGCGTTCGGGGCGGTGAGCCCGTTGGAGAAGGCGGCAACATCGAACGACGCCACGTGACCGCGCCCGGACGGGGCCACCATTGCGACGAAAACAGCTGCCACGGTCAGCGCCGCGGTGGCAAACGTTGCCCGCCGCCCGAGCGCCCAAGATTGTCGGCGGCGGATGGGGTGCTCGATGAGGCGGTACGAGGCCTCGGCGAGCAGCACCGAGGCGGCAACCACCGTGACGTCGCGTGCCACACCGCCGATCTCGCCGAGGCGTGGTCCGATGAGGCGGATCACCGGATAGTGCCACAGGTACAGGCCGTACGATCGCTGCCCCAGCCACACCAGCGGAGCCACCGACAACACCCGTGCGGCGTGGCCGTGAGATGCGGCGAGCAACGCGACCGCGATGGCCGCCAGCGCCGAGTGAATCAGCAGCCCGCCGCCGACCAGGAAGCCGAGGTGCTTGCCACCGATGAACCAGCTGCCGGCGAGTAGGGCTGCGATCGCGGCCACGATGGTCGTCGTGATCGTTGGGTGCCAGCGTGCTGTGGTGACCGCAAGGCGGCGGGGTAACGGCAGCGCCATTGCT
>JANOKQ010000310.1:0-2127 GCA_031419375.1 Acidimicrobiaceae bacterium | reverse complement strand
CGGGCGATGACGACAGTCTGGGAAAAGCTGCAGCGACTGATCCAGCTCGACGGTTTGCGGTTGGCTGACTTCGGCACCCGACGGCGCCACTCATTCCTCTGGCAGGACTGGTGCGTGCAGGCGCTGTCCGAAGCATTGGGCGAGCGATTCATCGGCACCTCCAACTGCCTCATCGCAATGCGTCACGATGTGGAGGCCATCGGCACGAACGCGCACGAACTCCCTATGGTTGACGCGGCCCTCGCCAACAGCGACAGCGAACTGCGCGAGTCGCCCTATCGCCTCATGGCCGACTGGCACGCAGAGCACGACGGCAACCTGCGCATCATTTTGCCCGACACCTTTGGCACCGAAGCGTTTCTGCGTGACGCACCGGATTGGTTAGCGGGTTGGACGGGCATGCGCATCGACTCGGGTGATCCCGTGCTTGGCGCCGAGGCCGCGCTGCGCTGGTGGGCCGATCACGGCGAGGACCCGCGCGAGAAGCTGCTGATCTTCTCCGACGGGCTCGACGTCGACGAGATCACGGCACTCCACACCAGGTTCACCGGCCGCGTGCGGGTCTCGTTCGGCTGGGGAACAATGCTGACCAACGACTTCCGCAGCTTGGTGCCGAACGACGCCCTCGCCCCCTTCAGCCTCGTCTGCAAAGCGGTCGCCGCCAACGGCCGCCCCACCGTCAAGCTCAGCGACAACCCCAACAAGTCCATGGGCCCACCCGAAGAAGTAGCCCGCTACAGAAGGGTCTTCCAATCCGAACCCCAACCCCCATGCCCCGTCCTGGTGTGAGCCGGCGAGTCACGAGTGCGCATCGATGAAGGCGTCCAGCCACTGCTGCGCGTCCACCAGGCAAGCCTGCCACGCAGGCTCGATGTTGCCGTCGCGTGGAAAAGCAACACGCTCGTACTTCCCACTTGACTTCAAGTCGACGTTCCGGCTGGTGAGGCATTGGGCGAACCGGTCTTGCACCCCATCCCTCGCCAGTTCTACGTCAGCGAGGTCGAGCCGTGACTCGCGGTGGAGGTCGGCAAAGAATTCTGCGGCCCCCTCTTCAGCGGCGGCCACAGCCACCGCGTCCACGGTCGCCAGCACTGCGCCATCCGCACGGTAGGCAACAGCGTCCGGGGATTCTGCTGTACCCGCCGGGAAGTGCACGTGCCCATCGATCGGACGCTGCCATAGGAGCAGCTCCCCAGACCGGTACTGCACAAAATCAGTGTCCGCCGGAACATTCGACCAACGCCAGAACCCGCTCGCCGGCTGCCCGTCTTCCTGTTGCGAGAACGCTCCGGTGTAGGGGCGAAGGCTCGACTCCAGTGTGTTTGCGCAGCCCGTCGTCGTGATCACGTTTGCGGGAGTGCTGACATCTGGAACGAGCGCACTGACGCATGACCGTTCGACGACATGGTCACCTTGAACATCAAGCGTGCGGTACGAATACTGAGTCGCGTCGGCGGTCTGCGAGTACCCGATCATGGAGCCGTCGATCACGGGTCCGCCATCGCTTGTACTACCGAACTCGAACGCAGGAACTCGCTCGATTGGATACTCCGTTCCCTCGGGCGTGACCGGCGTTGGCGGCACGATCATGGGTGGAGGGACCACAAGTGGCGGTCGCGGCAGTGTGTTCGCTGGTTCAGTCGAACCTGAGCGCGAACTGACCTTCCAGACTCCCACCGCTCCAGCCGTCAACAGGGCCACCGAGGCTGCGACTGCAAGTAGCCGAGTCGGGCTCGAGCGTTCTCCGCGGACGCCCGAGTTCCACGCCTCATCGTCGACGGGAGTCGCTGCGGCGATCGCACTGAACGTGCGGCGTAAGCGAGCATCCAGCACAGGGTCGTCTTCGAGATCAATCATTGAGCTGCTCCTTCAAACGGGCGAGTGCGCGATGCAACGTGGACTTGACGGTGCCGACGGGCCGGCCCAACTCGGTCGCGATCTCGGCCAGCGACAGGTCTGCGTAGAACCGCAGGACCAGCACCGTCCGCTGGTCTGCCGGCAAACGCTGCACCGCCGCCCAGGTCTCGTCGACCGCAGGCATGTCAGTAGTCACGGATGCCGGCCGCCGCATATGCAAACGCTCCACGATCTGCCGACGCTGCGCGCTGCGACATCGATTGATCAGCG
>JANOKQ010000309.1:0-3245 GCA_031419375.1 Acidimicrobiaceae bacterium | reverse complement strand
CGGTTCGAACTGGGGGTGGTCGACGAGCACCACCACCAGCTCCGCAGCCGATAACACCTCGGGCGTGAACGGTGCCAGCGGGAAACGAACACGGGTTGTGTTCACCTCGGCGATGTACGGATCGCAGAACGTGATCTCGGCCCCACCGGCGGCCAGCCGCTCGGCCACATGCACGCTGGGGCTCTCCCGCCAGTCGCTCGTGCCGCTTTTGTAGGCAAGCCCGAGCAGCAGAATGTTGGCACCGTTGACGCTCTTTCGTTCGCGGTTCAACATCGCCGTGATCCGCTGATGGACGTGGTCGGGCATGTGCTCGTTGACGTCGTTGGCCAACTCGACGAAGCGGAACGTGTGCCCGAGATGCTGCTTGACCCGCCACGCCAGGTAGCTCGGATCGATCGGCAGGCAATGCCCGCCAACACCCGGACCGGGCGTGAAACGCATGTACCCGAACGGTTTCGTCGACGCCGCGTCGATCGCCCGCCACACATCCACCCCGAGATCGCGGGCGAACATCGCCAGTTCGTTGACGAGCGCGATGTTCACATGGCGGAACGTGTTCTCCAACAACTTGACCAGCTCGGCCTCGGCAGCCGAACCTACCCGCACCGTCGTGTCGACGATCGCCGAGAAGAACGCGTCAACCGCTTCGAGCGATTCGTCGTCGACGCCGCTGACCACCTTCGGCGTGTTCTGCAGGTGGAAGCGGGTGTTGCCGGGATCGATCCGCTCCGGCGAGTAGCCGCAGAAGAACTCGCCGGCCGCCAACCCCGACCCCTGCTGCAGGATCGGGACGAGCAACTCGGCGGTGGTACCCGGATAGGTGGTGCTCTCGAGCACCACGCACGCCCCCGGCCGCAGGTGCCCGGCGAGCTGGCGGCCCGCGGCCTCGATGTAGGAAAGGTCCGGCAAACCGTCGGCCAACGGCGTCGGGACGCTGATGATCGCGACGTCGAACCCGGCGAGGTGCGCGGGATCATCGGTCGGCAGGTACCCCGCGGCGAGCGCTGCTGCGAGTACATCGTCGCTGATGTCGCCGACGTAGCTCTCGCCCACGGCCAGCGACTTCACCCGGGCAGGTGACGCCTCGAAGCCGATCACCGGGAAGCCGACCTGCACGGCTCGCATCGCCACGGGCAAACCGACGTAGCCCTGCCCGACTACGACGACCTTGGCCGTGCGGTCGGCGATCCGCCCCAGCAGTACGTCGAGGTTCGATTCCATGGAGCTCCCAGCTTTTCACTTCCGCAGCCAGCAAGTGTAGGGGCGGTGCCGCAGCCGCCGTACTGGCCCGCGCAATCCGACAGTCGGCCTAATCGCTCACGCAAACCTGCTGTCGGAGTTGCCAAGCGTTACCGGCCAACGCAGCGTGCCAAGATCATCGATGTGTCTGACGAACCGGGACGGGTCCCAACCGTCGAGTGGATCGACGTCGACGACGGGCTCGTCGCGTTCGTGCCGGCAACGTCGCGGTTCGTCGACCTCAACGAATCGGCGGCGGAGATGTGGCACGTGCTCTGTCGCTCGGGAGGATCAGAACCGGCACTCGTCGAGCACCTCGTGACGGCCCACGCACTCGATCCCGACACCGCCCGCGAGATCGACGCCCACTTCATCGACGACCTCCGCCGAGAGGGCCTACCGCTCCCCGACTGATCCGTGCCTTCACCCGCACCCAGCCCATCAGAAAATGCCGATCGGTGACGCCTGACGACAGCGCATACTGTTTGTGTGAAAGTTCCGGTCCCTACCTGGTGTCCAACGACGCGTGATCCGGAACGGTCTGGCACCCATCCGGAAACGGGCGTCACGCAATTCGGAACGCCACGTCAAGATCTTGGAGTGCGGGTCTCGTTCGAGGTGGGTCGAAGTGGTTGGAGAAGGAGTTACAGAGATGAGGGCAACAGTGCAACATGACGGCCACAACTGGGTGGCTATTCCAGAATGCGGCGGAGCCACGTTTTCCAAGCGACTCGATCAGCTCGCAGGCCGCGTGAAAGAGGTCGTCGAACTCATGACGGGACATTCGATCGACCTGGGCGACATCGTGCTGCAAGTCACAGGCCCGGGACCTAGCAGTTCTCGACGAACTCGTCGCCGCTGGGGTGGGTGACAACCGGTCCGAGGTCATCCGCGCCGCGGTCGAGGCGATGGATGACGTTCACCTACGGCGCAGGGTCGGCGATGCGATCGCCGCGTCGTATCGAGCGAAACCGCAATCCACCGAGGACGTCGAACGTGCCATGGCCATGGCACTCGCGCTGACCGAAGCCGAGCCCTGGTGACGGGTGCTCGCCACTCTGGTGACCGCGCCAATCACTTCGACGATGTGGAACATCCCGAGATGTGTCCCCGTAGAGTCGGCCGAGGGGACGTGCCGTGACACCGTCGCGATGGTCGGTTCGCTCGACGCACTTCCAAAGTCGGTCCTGACGCGATGGCTCGGTTCACTCGTGGTGGACTGCGCAAACTCTGGGTGGCCGGGAGGTCTCACCGGCCCGGCCGCTCGACTAGGCTCACCAAATCTACCGATATCTATTACCAGGTAGAGTGCCAGAAGTGAGCCATTGAGGGAGCAAATCTAGTGAAATCTAGCGATAACCCGTTCAACCCCGGTTACGGGGTCGACCCGCCGTATCTTGCCGGTCGCAACGCCGCTGTTCACGACATCTTGCTCGGGCTACAACGTGGCCCCGGTCGTCCGGATTACCACCGCCTCATCGTCGGTGGGCGGGGGACTGGAAAGACCGTCCTCCTCCACCACGTTGCTGAGCATGCACGCAACGAATGGCGCTGGGTCACCCTCAACTGGCATGGCCGGCCCGAGTGGACGCTCGACCAACTCCTGGCCGACGAAGGAGCACGCGTCGAGCGGGACCTCTCCGGTCGCACGCGCCGCGCCGCACAAACCCTCCGCCCCGACACCATCACCGCCTCTCTTCCTGGCGTTGGTACCGCCAGCAGGAGCCTCGATCGACCGTCGACGACCACCCGATCCGTCACTGCGCAACTCCGCGCTCTCGGTGAGCTTGCTCTGCGCCGCAACCGCGCCCTGCTTCTTGTCATCGACGAACTCCAAGCTGCTACGCCTGTCGATCTCGCCGCACTCAGTGGCAGCCTGCAACTCCTCGCCAATGGCGAGCACCTGCCGATAGCCATGATCGCTGCTGGACTCTCGAACACCAAAACGGTGATCCGCAACGTCGCCGGTACGACATTCATCGAGCGACAAGACGAACTACGCATTG
>JANOKQ010000308.1:0-6330 GCA_031419375.1 Acidimicrobiaceae bacterium | reverse complement strand
CGCCCATTGCGCCCTGCGTTCCCCGAGGGGTTCCGCAACGAGACCCAGGTCGTGCTCACCGTCATGGGCGCCGACATGGCCAACCCGCACGACGTGCTCAGCATCAACGCTGCCTCGGCCTCGCTGATGATCTCGGGCATTCCGTTCGACGGCCCGATCGGTTCCGTACGCATCGCCCACAGCCAAACCGGCGAGTGGATTCCTCACCCCACCTACGAAGAGGGTGAGGCCAGCACTTTCGAGCTCGTCGTCGCCGGTCGCCAGCTCGACAGCGGCGACGTGGCGATCATGATGGTCGAAGCCGGCGGCACTGCGAAGAGCATGGAGTACTACGCAGCGGGCGCGCCGAAAGTCGACGAGAAGGTCCTCGCCGGTGGGCTCGAAGCTTGCAAGGTGTGGATCAAAGAGTCCATTGCCTTGCAGCGTCAACTGGTGGCGTCGGTCGTCGCGACCAGCGGCCCGATCGTGCCGATGACGTACATGCCTCAGCTCGACTACACCCAGGATGTGTTCGACGCGGTGTCCGCCATCGCTGCCGACGGTGTGGCCAAGGCCATCACCATCAGCGCCAAGGCCGACCGCAATGCAGCGACCGATGCGGCATCGGCCGAAGCCATCGAGAAGCTGTGCGGCGAGGGTTCAGAATTCGCAGGTCGCGAACGCGAAGTGAAAGAAGCTGTGCGCAGCCTCACCAAGAAGGCGGTCCGCAAGCGCATCGTCGACGAGGGCCTGCGCATCGACGGTCGTGGTCCTCGTGACCTGCGACCGCTCAGCAGCGAAGTCACCGTGCTGCCGACGGCACATGGCACGGGCCTGTTCCAGCGTGGCGAGACCCAGGTGATGAACGTCGTCACCATGGCAATGCCGCGCATGAACCAGCTCATGGACACGCTGAGCCCCGAGACGCACAAGTACTTCCTGTTCCACTACAACATGGCCCCGTGGGCCAACGGTGAGACCGGTCGCGTGGGTTCGCCCAAGCGCCGCGAGATCGGTCACGGTGCGCTTGCCGCCCGTGCGCTGCTTCCCGTTCTGCCGAGCCAGGAGGAGTTCAGCTACACGCTGCGCCTCGTGGCCGAAGTACTGGCCTCGAACGGGTCGACGTCGATGGCGTCGGTCTGCTCGGGTTCGCTGGCTCTGATGGACGCCGGTGTGCCGATCAAGGCTGCCGTCGCCGGTATCGCCATGGGCCTCGTCTATGCCGAGGGCAAGTACACCACCCTCACCGACATCCTCGGTGCCGAGGATGCCTTCGGTGACATGGACTTCAAGGTCGCCGGAACCTCCGATGCGATCACGGCCCTGCAGCTCGACACCAAGATCGAAGGCATCCCCGCCGACGTGTTGGCCGCCGCGCTCGATCAAGCCAAGGAAGCCCGCACTGCGATCCTCGCCAACATGGATGCCTGCATTTCGGCACCCCGTGCCGAGGTTGCGGCCACGGCACCGAAGATCATCTCGATCACCATTCCGATGGACAAGATCGGCGAGGTCATCGGGCCCAAGGGCAAGGTCATCAACACCATCCAGCAAGAGACCGGCGCCGACATAGCAGTCGACGACGACGGCTCGGTCGGCATTGTCACCATCGGTGCCGTCGAGGCGTGGCGGATGGAGGATGCCAAGTCGCGCATCCTCGCCATCGTCTCGCCGCCGATGGCCGAGGTGGGCGCCACGTATCAGGGCAAGGTGGTCAACATCACCAAGTTCGGCGCGTTCGTCAACATCCTCCCCGGTCGTGACGGCCTCGTGCACATCTCCAAGCTCGGCCGCGGCAAGCGGATCAACAGCGTCGAAGACGTGCTCCAGCTCGGCCAGGACATCGAGGTTGTCGTCGAAGAGATCGACGAAAAGGGCAAGGTCAGCCTCACGCCATCCGACGCCTGGAACGGTGCCGGTGGCGACGCCGGCGACGATGCTGGGGCCCCTCGCTCCGATTCGCGTTCGTCGCGCAACGGTGACGCACCTCGCTCGGGTGGCACGGGCTCGGGTGGCACGGGCTCGGGTAGCACGGGCTCGGGTAGCACGGCGACAGCAACTGCCGCAACCGAGACGGTGTCGTTCGACGATGCATTCGATGCCGAGCTTGCCGGCGATCTCGGTGACCTTGGTCCCGGTGGCGAAGCCGGTGGCAACAGCGGCGGCGACCGTGGCGGAGATCGTGGCCCCCGCCGCGACGACCGTGGCGGAGATCGTGGCGGCCGTGGCGGCCCCCGCCGGCATCGCTGACTGATCCAGCAGCCGGCGCACGACGTTGACCGATCTGCAGATCACACAACTCGATTCAGGCCTGACGGTGGCCACCGAACGCGTCCCTGGGGCGTTGTCGGTGGCCACCGGCGTCTGGGTGCGGGTTGGGGCGCGTGACGAACCCGATCACCTCGGTGGCGTCACCCACTTCCTCGAGCACCTGTTGTTCAAGGGGACCGAGCGTCGCTCGGCGGTCGACATCTCGCGCACCATCGACCGCTACGGCGGCGATATCAACGCGTTCACCACCAAGGAGTACACGGCGTACTACTGCCGTTTGCCGGCGCGCCACGCTGAGGTCGGTATCGACCTGCTCGGCGACGTGGTCGGCTCGCCCGCACTGCGTGACGCCGATCTGGAGATCGAGCGGCAGGTGATCCTCGAAGAGATTGCAATGGACGACGACAGCCCCGACGATGTCGCCCACCGGGTGTTCGGCGAGGAAGTGTTTCTCGGCCACTCGCTCGGGCGCGACACAGCGGGTTCACCTCACACCGTCGAGGTCATCACCGGCGACGACGCGCGCGCCTTCTTCGCCGAGCGCTACACCGCTGGGTCGATGGTGGTCTCGGTCGCCGGACCCGTGGCCCATGCAGAGATGCTGGCATCGGTGGAGCGTGCCTTCGTCGGCGTTCGTCCCGGTGCGGTACCGGCGGTGCGGACCGCGCCCGTCGCGATCGGCGCCGACCGTCATGAGGTGGATGACACCGAACAGGTGCACCTCGTGGTTGGCGGCCGGGCGTTGCCGCGCGACGACCCCGATCGGGAGGCCCTCGACGTGGTCAACCACGTACTCGGTGGCGGCCTGTCGAGCCGCTTGTTCGACGAGATCCGAGAAAAGCGCGGCCTGGTGTACTCGGTGTTCTCCAGCGTTGCCAGTTACAGCGATGTGGGCGTGTACGCGGTGTCGGCCGGAACGCAGCCGGACAACGCGGCCGAGGTGTTGCAGTTGATCCGCACCGAGCTGACTCGCCTGGCCGAGCACGGGATCACCCCCGACGAGCTTGATGTGGCTCGCGGCTACCTCACCGGGTCGTTCGAGCTGGGCCTGGAGGACACGGGCTCACGCATGGCCCGCAACGGTGGCTTGCTGTGCACGCGCGGCCACGTCACCGATGTCGACGAACAGGTCCGTCGCTGGCACGCCGTCGAGATGTCCGACACCCACCGGGTGATCGAGCGAATCTTCACCACCACCCCCCTCACCATCTCCGTCGGCCCCTAACCCGGCCCCAGATCTTTGGGTTCGGTAGCGTCGGGGAGATGGGAATGACTGGTCGGCCGAACGTGCTGGTGGTGATGTACGACCAGCTGAACCCGATGATGCTCGGCTGCCATGGTGGCCCGGCGATCGCGCCGACCATCGACCGGCTTGCCTGCGAGGGGGTGGTGTTCGACGCGGCGTACTCCAACAGCCCGCTCTGCACTCCCGCCCGGTACTGCATGATGACCGGGCAGCTTCCCTCGGCCACCCGTGGCTACGACAACGCTGCGTACCTGGCCAGCACGATCCCCACGTTCGCCCATCTCGCCCGCCGGGCAGGATATCGCACGGTGCTATCGGGCAAGATGCACTTCGTTGGCCCCGACCAACTGCACGGATTTGAATCTCGGCGCACTACCGACATCTACCCGGCCGATTTCGGATGGACACCTGATTGGCGCACACCACACGAGCGGATCGACTGGTGGTACCACAACATGGACAGCGTCACCGGGGCCGGTGTGGCCGAGGTGACCAACCAGTTGCTGTACGACGACGAGGTCGGTCACCACGCGGTGCGTGCCCTGCACGACCTGGCCCGGTCCGACGACGACCGCCCGTTCGTACTGGTGGCCAGCTTCACCCATCCGCACGACCCGTACGTCACCCGCCAGCGGTACTGGGACCGCTACGCGGGCGTCGACATCCCGCTGCCGGCGGTGCGTGCCGCTGACGTGCAGCCCGACGATCCGCACTCGGCCCGGTTGCGGGCGGCGGCCGATTCGGGTGCCGCAGTGGTCACCGACGAACACGTGCTCGCGGCCCGGCGGGCGTACCTCGGTAACATCTCCTACGTCGACGACTGGACCGCCCGGCTGACCGACACCTTGGCCGAACTCCGCCTCGCCGACGACACGGTGGTGATGCTCGTCGCCGACCACGGCGACATGCTCGGCGAGCGCGGCCTGTGGTACAAGATGAACTTCTTCGAAGGCGCGGCGCGCATCCCGCTGGTGATCCACGCACCCAACCGGTTCCAGCCGCGGCGGGTGGCGGAACCGGTCAGCCTGGTCGACGTGCTACCCACCATCGCCGAACTGGCCGATGCCAATCTCGGCGATCTGGTCGATCCGCTTGCCGGTCGGTCACTGATCGGCCTGTGCGACGGTGAGGCGCAAGCGCGTGAGGTGGTGGGGGAGTACATGGCCGAGGCGGCCGTGGCCCCGATCGTGATGATCCGCCAAGGTCGCTGGAAGTACGTTCACTGCGCCGCCGATCCCGATCAGCTGTACGACCTCGCCGCCGACCCGCACGAGCTGCGCAACCTCGTGTCTCGTGACGACGCCACTGACGTGCTCGCCGAGAAGCTCTCCGAGATGCGCACCGAGATGGCCCGGCGCTGGAACCTGGGTGAGTTACACGCCAAGGTGCTGCGCGATCAGGCTCGTCGGCGGTTGGTGTCGGAGGCGCTGCGCTCGGGCACGTTCACACCGTGGGACTACACGCCCCCCGCCGACGGGGCCAGCCAGTACATGCGCAACCATCTCGACCTCAACGACGTCGAGCGCTCGGCGCGGTGGCCGCGCTGACCGAAACCGTTGGCCCGCGCGGGATCACCGCTGTCGATGGCGAACGATCCGCAGCGGCCGGCCCGCTCGACAGCGCCGATGTCTCCTCGTGGCGGATGCTGCCCCTGGTCACACATTCTGGACGCCGACCACACTCGCCGCAGTGCGAGCGCGGTACCCGGGGATCGATCTCACGCTGTACCGCCCGTGGTCGTGAGCGAGACTCGTTCCCCGAAGGGAGTCGCGTTCGACCGAGTCATGCACGTCATCCGAGTGTTGCAGTGGGGGACCTGAGTGGCGAGCGCGCAGACGGGTGGGCGCTCGGTACTCGGATGGGCTGGCTGGGACTCGGATGACCGACCCGGGGTAACCGTTCGTGCAGTGAGGCCGAAGTCGCAGCGTTGCGCATGTGGCGACGGCTACGGTCGACGACCATGACGATCCGTGTTGGAGTTGTGGGTGCCGGTGGGCGGATGGGGCGCGCCGTGTGCGCAGCGGTGGCCGCCGATGCCGCACTCGAACTCGTCGCCGCCGTCGATCCCTATGCGGTTGGCGAGCAGTTGGACGTTGGGGGGGGCCGGGCAGTCGCGGTTGCGGCCGAGCTGAGCGCTCTTTCCGAAGTGGGTGCAGAGGTGATCGTCGACTTCACCGTGGTCGATTCCGCTCGGGTGACACTGCCGTGGGCAGCACAGCATGGCATCCATGCGGTGGTGGGGACCACGGGTTTCAGCAGCGACGACATCGATGGATTTCGCCGATCCTTCGTCCAGAGCAACTGCCTGATCGCTTCCAACTTCGCGATCAGCGCGGTGTTGATGATGCGCTTCGCCGAGCTCGCTGCACCGTGGTTCGAGACGGCCGAGATCATCGAGTTGCATCACGACGGCAAGGTCGACGCCCCCTCGGGAACGGCAGTCGCCACCGCCGAACGGATGGCTGCAGCATCGGCCGAGTGGGCGCCCGACCCCACCCGCCACGAGGTGTATCCGGGTGCCCGCGGCGGAAAGGGGCCCGCTGGGATCAAGGTGCATTCGTTGCGGATTCGCGGCATGGTCGCGCATCAGGAGGTGATCCTCGGCACGCAGGGTCAGACCCTGACGATCCGCCAGGACAGCTACGACCGGGCCAGCTACATGCCCGGTGTGGTGCTCGCCTGCATACAGATTGGTCAACGCCCGGGGCTGACGATCGGTCTCGACGCGCTGCTCGGCATCTGAACCAGATCAGCCGAGGGCAGCCGAGATCAGCCGAGGGCCGCGATGACCGCGTCGTAGTCGGGCTCGTCCGATGACGGGGTTTCCGCCATTG
>JANOKQ010000307.1:0-2757 GCA_031419375.1 Acidimicrobiaceae bacterium | reverse complement strand
GATTGCACCTGACTGCACTGAGGAGTGAAGACTGTGGCCACTCGATCCACTTCCCGCGAGCGATATTCGTTTGCCAACTTGGCCGACCCGCTCGAGCTACCCGATCTGATCGCAGTTCAGCGCGAGAGCTTCGAGTGGTTCCTGAACGAGGGGCTTGCCGAGACGTTCCGCGATATTTCCCCGATCAAGGACTTCAGCGAGGCGTTGCAGCTCGAGCTCGAGCTCGACACCGACGACGACGACCTGCGCCCGCCGCCGAAGTTCACGGTGGAAGAGTGCAAGGAAAAGGACATGACCTACAGCGCGCCGATCTTCGTGCGTGCCCGGTTCATGAACCGCAACACCGGCGAGATTAAAGAACAGACCGTGTTCATGGGCGATTTCCCGATGATGACCGAGAAGGGCACGTTCATCATCAACGGCACCGAGCGTGTCGTGGTCAGCCAGCTCGTGCGGAGCCCCGGCGTCATCTTCGAAGCCGGCGAGCGGTACCGCCTGCGCAACCTCAGCAAGCACCAGCTCGTCAAGGGCACCGTTCACCCGTACCGCGGCGAGTGGATGGAGTTCGACGTCGAGCACAAGCCGGGCAAGGACGTCACCGCCGGCACCCGCATCGCCCGCAAGCGGCGGATGAGCATCTTCATCTTGCTGCGCGCGCTCGGCTACGACGAAGAGCACGCTCCCGGGTTCATCGAGCGTTTCGTCAGCCACTTCGACTTCCTCGAGGGCCAGTGGGAAAAGGAACGCCACATTGCGCCCACCCAGACCGAGTCGCTGATCGAGATCTACAAGCGTGCCCGCCCGGGCGAGCCGCCCACCCCGGAATCGGCCCGCGCCTACTTCCGTAACGCCTTCTTCGAGAACCGCCGCTACGACCTGTCGCGCGTCGGCCGCTACAAGCTCGACCGCAAGCTCGGCACCGAGGTCGCCAAGCTCGACCAGTTGTTCGGAGTCGGCACGATCGAGCTGGGCTCGGCGTTCACGACCGACAACGACGATCCCACCAAGACCCCGTCGTCCAGCGAAGACGTGTTGCGCCCCAACGAAGTGGTGGCCGCAGTCAGCTACATGCTCCACCTCGTCAAGCAGGAGCCCGGCTACAGCCTCGACGACCAGGACCACTTCGCCAACCGCCGCATCCGCAGCGTCGGCGAGCTCATCCAGAACCAGGTGCGCATCGGCCTCAGCCGGATGGAGCGAGTTGTCCGTGAGCGGATGACCACCCAGGACGTCGAGGCGATCACGCCGACCACGCTGGTCAACATCCGCCCGGTCGTGGCGGCAATCAAAGAGTTCTTCGGCACCTCACAGCTATCGCAGTTCATGGACCAGGTGAACCCGTTGTCGGGCCTCACCCACCGCCGCCGCTTGTCGGCACTCGGGCCGGGAGGCCTCAGCCGCGAACGTGCCGGCTTCGAGGTTCGCGACGTGCACTTCAGCCACTACGGCCGGATGTGCCCGATCGAGACCCCGGAAGGCCCCAACATCGGCCTGATTGGCGCGTTGTCCACCTTCGCTCGGGTCAACGAGTTCGGCTTCATCGAGACGCCGTACCGCGTGGTTGCCAACGGCAAGGTCACCGGCGAGATCCGCTACATGGCCGCCGACGAAGAAGAGAAGTACGTCGTTGCCCAGGCGAACACCCCGATCAACGCCGACGGTTCGCTGAAGGGGACCAGGGTGCTGTGCCGGCGTAGCCCGCAGGCGGCCAGCCTCGAAGACCTGAAGCGGATGCTCGAAGCCGAGAGCTTCTTCGGTGCCACCACCGACATCGCTTCCGTTCCCCCCGAAGAGGTGCAGCTCATGGATGTGAGCCCGCGCCAAATCGTGTCGGTCGCCACCGCCCTCATTCCGTTCCTCGAACACGACGACGCCAACCGCGCCCTGATGGGTGCCAACATGCAGCGCCAGGCAGTCCCGCTCCTGCGCGCCGAGGCCCCCTACATCGGTACCGGCATCGAAGATCGCGCTGCTCGCGACGCAGCCGATCTCGTTCAATCCACCGGCACCGGTGTGGTCGGCGAGGTCAGCGGCGAGTCGATCACGGTCAACTACGACGAGGGCGGCAAGCAGGTCTACCGCTTGTCGAAGTTCCGCCGCTCGAACCAGGACACCTGCATCAACCACCGCGTCCGGGTGAAAGAGGGTGACAAGGTCGTTACCGGCACCATTCTCGCCGATGGTCCGTCCACCGATCATGGCGAGCTTGCGCTCGGCAAGAACCTGCTCGTGGCACTGATGCCATGGGAGGGCTACAACTTCGAGGACGCGATCATCCTCAGCGAGCGCCTCGTCAAAGACGACGTGCTCACCTCGATCCACATCCACGAACACGAAGTCGACGCCCGTGACACCAAGCTCGGGCCCGAAGAGATCTCGCGCGACATCCCCAACCTGAGCGACGACATCCTTCGCGACCTCGACGACCGCGGCATCATTCGCGTCGGCGCCGAAGTCGGCCCCGGCGATGTGCTGGTCGGCAAAGTCACCCCGAAGGGCGAAACCGAACTGACCCCGGAAGAGCGTTTGCTGCGGGCAATCTTCGGCGAGAAGGCCCGTGAGGTCCGCGACACCAGCCTGAAGGTGCCCCACGGCGAAAACGGCAAGGTCATCGACGTCAAGGTGTTCAACCGCGACGACAGCCACGAACTGCCTCCGGGCGTGAACCAGCTCGTGCGGGTCTACGTCGCCCAGAAGCGCAAGATCTCGGTTGGTGACAAGCTGGCGGGACGCCACGGTAACAAGGGTGTCATCTCC
>JANOKQ010000306.1:0-2426 GCA_031419375.1 Acidimicrobiaceae bacterium | reverse complement strand
CCGGATGGATAACCCGAACATCGTCGTGCGCAACATCACCGCGGTGCCAGCAAAACACGCAACGGCGACGGCGACGCTGATCACATCCCACACCTCCACCCGGTACGGGCCCAGATCGAACTGTTGGAACGCGATCTCTGGGGTCTCGTAGCGCCGCCCCTTCGACGACACACCGATGCGCCACACAGCGTGCGACAAGATCTCCAACGCAAACGAGGTCAGCAACAACGTGAACGCACTCGCGCCGCGGATCCGACGAAACGCAGTGAACTCGATCGCCATCGACAGCCCCACTGCCGCAACGATCGCAACCGGCACCGTGATCCACCACGACACGTTCTTGCTCCGCAGCCCGTAGATCACGTACGCCGACACGGTGAGCAGTTCACCGTGGGCAAAGTTCACCAGGTGCATCACGCCGAACAGCATCGATACACCGACCGCGAGTAGCGCGTACGTGCTGCCGTTGCCGAGCCCGTCGATCAGGTTCTGCACGAAGGTGTTCACTCGTCAGCCCGCGTTCCAGCGACGGCTGTTTCATCGGTGGGGGTTCCGGGAGCGGCTGTTTCATGAGTGGCTGTGGCGGCCGGCCTGGGGGCGGTTCCGATGTACGTCTCGAACAGGTCGCCACGACCAGCAAGGTCGGCTCCCGTCCCCTCGGCGACGATCCGACCGGTGCGCAGCACGTAGCCCCGGTCGGCAATACCGAGCACCCGCTGGGCCTGCTGTTCGACCACCAACACCGTGCGACCCTCGGCGCGCAGGTGCTGCAGCAACTCGAAGATCACGTCGACCATGGCTGGGGCAAGGCCAAGGCATGGCTCGTCGAGGAGGAGCAGTTTCGGGTCGCTCATCAGCGCGCGGGCCACCGCTAGCTGCTGCGCCTGCCCGCCCGACAGGTACCCGGCGGACAGGTCCCGCTTGTCGTGCAGCACCGGGAACAGCGCGGCCATCTCGCCCATCCGCCGGGTGCGGTCGGCTGCCGAGGCGGTGACACCAGCGAGGCGGAGGTTTTCGGCCACGGTCAGATCCTTGAAGATCCGGCGACGCTCGGGAACGAGTGCGAGCCCGGCGGCGACAAGGCTTGCGGGCTCAGCGCCACCGATCACCTTGCCGTCAAAGGTCACGGTGCCACTCGTCGGACGAACAAGGCCGACCACAGACGACAACAGCGTGGTCTTGCCCGCGCCGTTGGGACCGACGAGGGCCACCACCTCGCCTTCATTCACATGGAGTGAAACAGCATGCAGCGCAATGATCGCGCCGTAGTTGGTGGTGACCCTGTCGATGGTGAGCATCGCGGACCGTCAGCCGCCGGCAATGACCGATGGGTAGAACGAATCCGCCAACACGGGTGCCCCATCTTTGACCGACAGGACCACGACGTCGCGCTGAGGCGTGCCGCCGCTGCCGACGTAGCTGGTTGTTCCGGTCGTGACCTCGACGGTGAGGTTGGAGATGGCCTCGATCAGCGCGGCACCGTCGGTGGAGCACGCCGCTTCGGTCGCCGCGATCGCGATCTGGGCGGCGTCGGCGCCAAGGGCTGCGAACGACACTGTCTCGATGGCCGGCAGTTCCGACGTCGCATAGGCGTCGAGGAACGCCTGCACACCGTTGCCCTCTCCAGGGAAGGTGTGGGACGTGAAGAACACGCCTTCGGCGTCGGCACCGATCGTCCAGATCAGGCTGGCATCGAAACCGTCAGCGCTGATCACCGTCGAGGTGACACCAGCCTCGCGCAACTGCTTCAAGAACACACCGGCCTCGGGGAGGAAAAATGCCGAGTAGACCACCTCAGGCTGCGGATCCATCGCCGCGATCTCGTTGACCTGGGCGGAGAAATCGGCATCACCAAGGTTGAAGGTGAGGTCGATATCAACAGTGCCGCCAGCAGCGGTGAACACTTCGGTGAACGCCGACGTGGTGGTGTTGAGGTACGGGATGTCTGCCGATGACATCGTGACGGCAGTGGTGAAGCCCTGCTTGGTGGCGAACTCGGCAGCCGCTGATGCCTGCACCCGGTCGTCGAACGACACCAGGAACGCACCCTGGGCCGGATCGCTGAGGGTGACTTCGGTCGAGGTCACGAACAGCACCGGAACGTCGCCCTTGGTCACTTCAAGCAGCGGCAGTCCGTAGTCGGAAAAGGGCGGCCCCAGAATGAGGTCGGCCCCGCCATCGATCAGTTCCTGCACGGCGCGTTGCGCGGCAGCGGGATCGGGGGGCGTCTGGCTGATCTGCTTGATCTCGTACTCGATCTGCTGGCCGCCGACACCCCCGGCTGCGTTGGCCTGATCGATGATGAACTGTGCCGCGCTGGTACCGGGAACGTCACCGATGCCACCCAGATCGAAATCGGCTGCGTACCCGATCTTCAACCCTTCGTCGAGAACGCATTCGCCGGCGGGAGCCGGCGAATCGGTGCC
>JANOKQ010000305.1:0-2997 GCA_031419375.1 Acidimicrobiaceae bacterium | reverse complement strand
GCACCGACACCGACACCGGCACCGACACCGACACCGACACCGGCACCGACACCGGCACCGGCACCGGCACCGACTCGGACACCGACACCGACTTGGACGCCGACGTGGGGGATGGTCCGGGTGCGCAGTACCCCGACGCAGGGCCGGGGTCGGCTGGGCCGCAGGCGTGGTTTGTGCCGCATGGGTTCACACGCGATGGGCGACCGCTGCCGCAGTGGGCGACCGAGGCGTACCTGTGTGATTGTGTGTTGCATCGGATGCTGCGTTCCGAATCGGGTGTGCTCGATATCGGCCGTTCAACACGAACCGTGCCGTTACCGATGTGGCGTGCCGCCGCCGCCCGCGACGGCGGCTGCCGTCACCCCGGATGCGACCGGCCCACCAGATACGCCGACGCCCACCACATCACATGGTGGCGACGCTTCGGCGAAACCAAACTCGACAACCTGCTGATGCTGTGCAGCTACCACCATCACCTGATCCACCGCCAAAACTGGCAGATCCGCCTGCTCGCCAACGCCGATGCCGAGTTCACCACCCCCGACGGACGTACCCTCATCTCGAAACCACACGGCCAACCAACCATCCGCGCCGCCTGAACCAGGACTGCACGAGCCGGTTCGATACCAACTGCTGCTCATGCATGCCCGGATTCGATCAATGTCGCGCTGCACGGGCACGCCGTCGCCGAGACGCGTGTGGGTCATGCGGCTTTGAGAGGGCCGGCGGCAGATAGGTACGTGCTCGCTACTGGTCGGCGGTGTCGACTGCTGCCCAGCGGGCGAGTTCGGCGTCGAGGTCGAGGCGGCCGGTGAACGGTTCCGCCGGCCACGATTCGCGCGGCACTTGCCACATCACCTCGAACTCGATGCCGTCGATGTCTTTCGCGTACAGGCTCTTGCTCACTCCGTGATCACTCTCTCCGGCGAGCGCCCCGGCTTCGACCAGTCGGCCTCGCAGCCGAACTAGATCCTCCATCGTGGCCACCTGCCAGGCGAGGTGGTACAGGCCGGGCGATTGCGGCGGCGGACTTGGTCGTGAGCCGACCGAGAACAGACCGAGGTCGTGATCATTGGTGGAGTTGCCGGCTCGGAGGAACACCGCCTGGCCACCCATCTCGACGACCACTTCGAAGTCGAGCACATCGCGGTAGAAGGCAGCGGATTTGGTGGCGTCGTGGACCCACAGCACTGCATGGTTGAGTCGTCGGATGGTCATGGCGGTGTTCCTTTCTGGCGGGCTGTTCGCCCAGGCCACTTGGCTCAGGCCCTGGCGGCCTGGATGTCGAGTTGCAACTTGATCCTGTCACTCACGACGACACCACCGCTCTCCAGCGCTGCGTTCCAGACCAGGCCCCACTCCTTGCGGCTGATCTCGGCCTCGGCGGTGAAGCCGGCTTTGGTGTTGCCCCACGGATCGGTTTCGACGCCGTCGAACTCGAGCTCGAACGTGACCGGCTTGGTGACGCCCTTGATCGTCAGGTCGGTGTCGAGCAGGTAGTTGCGACCGTCCGGTCGCACCGCTGTGCTGACCAACGACATCGTCGGAAACTGATCGACCTCGAAGAAGTCGGCCGACCGAAGGTGTGTATCGCGACCGTCGTCACCGGTGGCGATCGACGACACATCGACCGATGCCTCCACCTTCGACAGCAGTGCGTCGTCGGCGATGGTGATCGTTCCGGTGAACGAGGTGAAGCGGCCGCGGACTTTGGTGACCATCAGGTGGCGGGCGACGAACCCGACCGTCGAGTGGCTCGGGTCGACGTTCCACGTTCCGGGCGTCAACCCGACAACGGGTGACTGGGGGGCGGTTTCAGTGCTGTTCGACATGAGAATCTCTTTCCGCTTGGAATGAAGAGCAAGGACGGTTCCTTGCGATGTCAACAATTGTACCCACAATCAGTTGCGCGCGCAACATTTCATTCCGGATGGCTACGCTGAAGTCATGCCTGCCGCCCCAGCACCCCGTGCTGCTGCTCCGTCCGCCGCCACACGCTGGCTCGACCCCGACGAGATGAAGGCGTGGCGCTCCTACGTCGACACCATCAACGATTTGCAGAACGTTCTGGAGGCCGATGTCGCGCCGTTCGGGCTGACGATGGGCGACTACGAGGTGCTCGCCCGGTTGAGCGAGCCTGCCGAGCGGCAGATGCGCATGTGCGATCTCGCCAATCAGCTGCAACTATCGCCGAGCGGGCTCACCAGGCGACTCGACGGGCTGGTCAAACATGGGCTCGTCAACCGGCACCCGTCAGCCAGCGACCGGCGGGTGATGCTGGCGGTCCTCACCGACGATGGCCTTGCGGTACTCGAGCGGGCCGCACCATTCCATGTGACCGGTGTGCGCCGCCACTTCATCGATCTGTTCTCCGCCACCGAGATCCGCGCCCTCGGCACGGCATTCACGAAGGTGCGTGCCGCGCTCGCCGCACACCGCGCCTCGGCCTCATGAATCGCGCCGTCAACGCTGCCCTGCTGCTTCCGGACGGGTTCCAGAGCCATGTGGCCAACATCGGCATCAAAGACGGCAGCGCTGATTTCGTGGTGGTCGTCGCCGACCGGCCATGTGCCGCCGCCGGGCTGTTCACGACCAGCAGCTTCGCCGGGCCAAGCGTGCTGGTGAGCCGCCGCAACGTCGCCGATCACGCAGCCCGGGCCGTGGTGGTGATCTCGAAGAATGCGAACGTTGCCACCGGCACGGTCGGGCTGGCCGACGCCGAGGAGGTGGTCATCGGGGTCGCCGAACGGTTGGGAATCGCGACCGACGACGTGTTGATCGCCTCCACCGGGGTGATCGGTCGCCGGTATCCGATGGAGCGGGTGCGCGCCGGGATCGCGGCGATGCCTGCCGTACTCACGGGTACCGATGCTGCCGCTGTCGCCAGCGGAATCATGACGACCGACACCGTGATGAAGACCGCTGAGGCCCATTGTGGCAACGCGCGCATCGTCGGCGTTGCCAAGGGTGTCGGCATGATCGAACCGAACATGGCCA
>JANOKQ010000304.1:0-2572 GCA_031419375.1 Acidimicrobiaceae bacterium | reverse complement strand
GTCGCGCCATCGCCGCGGCGCAGGATCCGGATGCCACCGATCGCGCGCAGCCGCTCGGCGCTCTCGGCGTCGGTGGCGCGGATGGCCTGGTACGGCGAGCCGGTCAGCTCCACCGGCGCGTTGAACTCGCTGTCGAGGCGGTGAGCGAAGACCTCGAACTGGAGTTGCCCAACGGCGGCGAGGACCAGCGAGCTGTCGCCCATGTCGGGGTCACGCAGCACCTGGACGACGCCTTCCTCCTCGAGCACCTCGAGGCCGCGGCGGAACTGCTTGGAACGGCTCGTATCGAGTGGTCGTGCACCCGTGAACAGCTCCGGGGCGAACGACGGCAATCCGGGGTAGGTCACGGGTTCGCCCTCGTACAGCGTGTCGCCGATGCGCAGGTCGGTGGCGTTGACCAGACCGACGACATCGCCCGGGAAGGCTTCTTCGACCGTGGACCGCTCGGCGCCGAACACCGTGGACGCGTACTTGGTTGCGAAGGGCCGACCGGTGCGCGAGATGGTGAGCGTCATGCCCCGTTCGAAGTGTCCGCTGCAGATCCGGGCGAACGCGAGGCGGTCGCGGTGCGACTTGTCCATGTTGGCCTGCACCTTGAACACGAACGCACTGCACCCGGCGTCGATCGAGCGGTGGCCACCGGCCTGGTCGATTCGCTGCCCCGGCGATGGCACCAACTCGACCACCGCGTCGAGCAGGTGGCGGACTCCGAAATCCGTGAGCGCCGATCCGGCGAACACCGGCGTCGATGTGCCGGCGAGGAACGACTCGAGATCGACGTCGGCACCGACTGCGTCGAGCAGGTGACAGCCGTCGATCGCCCGCGCCCACCCGCGGCCCTCTTCGGCGGCGGCCTGTTCGAAGCTGACCAGTTCCTCCGGGGCCAAGGTGGCACCGCGGGCGGTACGGGTGAATCGGCTGAAGACGCCTTGACGGCGGTCGATCACGCCGCGGAAATCCTCGCCGTCTCCGACGGGCCACGTGGCCGGGGTGGGGCGGAGGTCGATCTGAGTCTCGATCTCGTCGAGCAGTTCGAGTGGGTCGCGACTGGGTCGGTCGAACTTGTTGAGGAACGTGATGACGGGCAGGTTGCGTGAGCGGCACACCTCGAACAGCTTGCGGGTTTGCGGCTCGATGCCCTTCGCCGCGTCGAGCACCATCACGACTGCATCGACGGCAGCGAGGACGCGGTAGGTGTCTTCGCTGAAGTCCTTGTGGCCGGGCGTATCGAGCAGGTTGAACACATGGTCGCGGAACGTGAACTGCATTGCTGCCGAGGTGATCGAGATGCCTCGGGTCTGTTCCAGTTCCATCCAGTCGCTAGTCGCCGAGCGCCCACCCGACTTGGCCTTCACCGACCCTGCCGTGACCACGGCCCCGGCATTGAGGAGGAACTTCTCGGTGAGTGTGGTTTTGCCCGCGTCCGGGTGGCTGATGATGGCAAACGTGCGCCGACGCGCCGTTTCGGACAACAGATCGAGATTTTTCACCGGAGTCGAGCCTACGGCCGCCGCAACCCCGGCATTCGGTTACGCGGCGGCGGCCGAGACTCGCGTTGCGGCAGTCGAGACCAGATTCAGCCCGGCGAGCCCCGGCAGGCGATCAATCCGCCGATCGATCCGCTGCAGCATCGCTGCGCCCTCGTCGCCGCCAAACAGGTGGCCAATGAGGTGGCGCACCTCCGGCTCGGGCATCACATCGGACCCGACCGGGCGCCACATCCGTTTCAGGGCGAAGCGGGTCAACCGCCGCGCTCGCGCATCTGCGGCGAGGCGCTCGGTGGCCTGCGTCGCGTAGAAGTCGATGTGGCGGCCTTCCTGCTTCATGATCCGCTGCAGCAACTCGGTCAGCACCGGATGCGATGATGTGGCGGCAAGGCGCGCGTACCCGGCTTGCGTGGTCCATTCGTTGACCGCTCCCCAGGTCATGTGGACGGCCGACATTGCCGGTCCGATGATTGCCGAACCAGCGAGGTGCCGCAGCGGTGCGGTGGCTTCGGCCAGGCGACGCCGTCCGCGCAGCCTGGCCACCCTGGGTCGACCGGCCTCCTCGCCGTGAGCGCGCAGCACAGTGGCGATCGCATCGCCGTGCCAGAACTCCTCGTACGCCCACATCGTGAGGAACGTGGTGATCTCCGGGTCGCGGTGTGCGGACGTGACGAGCAGGTCACGGAGATAGCACACGGTGTGCAGCTCGATGTCGTGCATGTAGCGCAGGCAGCGTAGGTCCGGCTCGGGCAGTGGCGTGGCGAAAGCGTGATCGAGATCGAGATCGCTGACGGTCACGGGGGCCACGTTGCGCTGGTAGTGATCGATCGAAAACTTCATGCTCGCCGTTCGTTGCCGACCGCCGTTGGGATTGGCGGGCCCCACCGCATATGGGGGTTCTCGACCATGTCGGCGGATACCACGGCGGGGATCATTGCAAACATGACAGTTGTGTGACAGAATGATGTCGCGGTGAAGTCGACGAAGGGATCTACCGATGAATCAGACGATGAACGAATTGACGACATGGCGGAAACGTTCGGCGAAGGCGCTCGTGATGCTGGCGATCGTCGGGCTCACACTCG
>JANOKQ010000303.1:0-2845 GCA_031419375.1 Acidimicrobiaceae bacterium | reverse complement strand
AATTCGATTTCGGCATCGTCAGCGGCCGCTGGAACTCGCCCTACATCTGGGGTTCGGTCGCCCTGATCCTGGCCTACTCGGCCTACGTCGCCGAAGTGTTCCGGGCAGGCATCGAGAGCATCCACGAAAGCCAGCGTGCTGCGGCTCGGTCGCTCGGTTTGTCGCATGGCCGAACGATGCGCCACGTCGTGCTGCCCCAGGCGGCGCGGCGGGTGATCCCGCCGTTGATGAACGACTTCCTCTCGCTCCAAAAAGACGTCGCCCTGATCAGCATCCTCGGACCGATCGAGGTGTTTCGCCGCGCGCAGAGCCTGAAGGACCTCACCGCCAACTACACCCCGATCGTAGCCGCCGCGCTGATCTTCTTGATGATCACGATCCCGTTGACCCGCCTGGTCGATTGGTACATCGCCAGCTCCCGGCGGCGCACCGGGGCAACGGTGACAGCGTGAGCGCCGGCCCGCCGAGAGGCGAGGTGCCATCCGCAGCCGCTGCCGCTCGCCCGAAGCTGCGCATCGAACGGGTCCGCAAGTCGTTCGGGGCGAAGCTGGTGCTCGACGACGTCTCGCTCACGGTCGCCGAACACGAGGTGGTGTGCCTCATCGGGGCATCGGGGTCGGGCAAAAGCACCCTGTTGCGCTGCATCAACCTGCTCGAACCGGTCGACGACGGAGCGGTGTGGCTCGACGACCGCGACATCACCGAACCCGGGCTCGACCCCAACCCGGTGCGGGCGCGCATCGGGATGGTGTTCCAGAGCTACAACCTGTTTCCGCACATGTCAGTGCTGGCCAACATCACCCTCGCCCCCACGGCGGTGCGCAAGGTCGGCCGTCGAGATGCCGAGCAGGCGGCGCTGGTGCTGCTCGAACGATTCGGACTCGCCGACAAGGCGAGCGCGTATCCGGATCAGTTGTCCGGGGGTCAGCAACAACGCGCCGCGATCGTGCGTGCGCTGGCGATGAAACCGGAGCTGATGCTGCTCGACGAGATCACCGCCGCGCTCGATCCGGTGCTGGTCGGCGAGGTGCTCGAGGTGGTGCGCGAGATGCGCGCCACGGGCATGACGATGCTGCTGGCCACCCACGAGATGGGCTTCGCCAGGGAGATCGCCGACACCGTGTGCTTCCTGCAGGACGGTCGAATCCTCGAACACGGTCCTCCGGCGCAGATGTTCAGCGAGCCGGCCCAGCCGGCCACGCGCGAGTTCCTCGCCCGAGTCATCGCCGCCGGCCGCCTCTGACGTTCGCCGGCCGCCTATGACGTTCGTCGGCCGCCTCTGAGTCACACTCTGCGGAGCCGGCAAACACCTGCGGAGGCACCCGATTCCCGGTAGCGATAGCGTGAGCCGATGCCCTCGCCGCCCGTTCGCGCCTCACTGGTCACGGATGCGGCCGATATCGAGGTCGGGCCGCGCGCCCGCCGGTTCGTGCTCGTACTGTCGGGGCTGCTGTTCGCGATCGGCACGATCGGGTCCAACCTCGGTCCCGCATGGGTCGATGAGCGGCCGGCCATCGTGCTCGCATTGTCGTCGCGCAACCGCAACCTGCTCGGCTCGGTGCCGTTCATCGACCCGCTGCCATACGCCATCATCGGCTTCAGTCGGGTGCTGCTTGCCGGGCTCGCACTCTTCTTCCTCGGGCGCTGGTACGGACGCAAGGCGATCGAATGGACCGAAGGCCAAGTCGGCCAGCTCCCGCTGATCTACACGTGGTTCCAACGAGCCGTCGACCGTGCCGGGTGGCTGATGGTGATCCTGATGCCCGCCAGCAACCTGGTGTGCCTGATGGCGGGGCACCGGCGGATGGATCCGCGGCGGTTCTTCGTGTTCTTGTGCATCGGCATCGCCGGCAAGCTCGCCGTGCTGTGGGCCGGGGGCAAGCAGTTCGAAGACGAAATCAAGAGCTTCCTCAACGCGATCAACGACTACCAGTGGTACATCGTCGGCGGGCTGTTCGCCCTCACGTTCATCCAGTCGGCGCGCAAGGCGAAACGGGCCATCCCCGAGGTGCTCGACGAGATCGAGACACCCGACGGCGTCATCGCCCACGGTGCCGGTCAGCAGGAAGACGAATACAACCCGGATGGCCACCGGTAAACCCTGGCCATCGTGAACGGCCCGCCGTCCCCAGAGTGCGCGTCGAAGCACCGCTCCGCGCGGAGGCGCTCATCGTGGCTGATTGTGGGTGTCGCGACAATCGCCGGGATCGGTGTCGCCAGACTCATGCTTGGTGGTGACGACGAGCCGGAGGACGCGTTGTCCGCTATCACCGTCGCCGACGCCGAGCCGGGCAACCAGACCGAACTCAGGCTGTCGACCGGCGGTCTGAACGTGAGCGCCGCCACCTGCCCCGTCGTCGATGCGACAATCATCAGTCAGGCGCCGATCGCCTTCAAGGGCACGGTGACGATGCACGGTGACGGAGTGGTACAGCTCATCGTCGACGAGGCCTATGTCGGCGTCGATGCCCAGAATGTGACGCTGGCATCCCCACCGGGCATGGAAGGGTTTCTCGGTGGCGTCGCCTGGGATGTCGGGAGCGAGTACCTGGTATCGGCCAACTCCGGTGTCGTCAACTTCTGTGGCCGGTCCGGTCAGGCCACGAACGAACTGCAAGCTGTCTTCGACCAGGCCTTCGACTGACTCAATGGCGGAAACCCCGTCATCGGACGAGCCCGACTACGACGCGGCCCTCGCGGCCCTCGGCTGATCTCGGCTGATCTCGGCTGCCCTCGGCTGATCTGGTTCAGATGCCGAGCAGCGCGTCGAGGCCGATCGTCAGCCCCGGGCGCTGGCCTATTTGCTTGCAGGCGAGCACCACACCGGGCATGTAGCTGGCCCGGT
>JANOKQ010000302.1:0-3980 GCA_031419375.1 Acidimicrobiaceae bacterium | reverse complement strand
GCCCACCCCGACCCACGAGCGCCACTGGCGTCATCCGAGCGAAATGGGCCAAGCGGCCTGGGTCGCATCCGAGCCACCGATGGCGATCGGTCGCGGGCTCATGGTCACCACGGGTGCGATCGGATGTGTGCTCGGCGTCGCGGTTTTGTGGTTGCTCACCCCGATGGGTGGCGAGCTCGCAGCCACCACGTCGCCGATCGCCACATCATCGGTCACGGCGGCCAGGTTCAGCGGCGTACCAGCCACGTTGCAGTTCGCCCCGACCTCCACCGCAGCCGCATCCACCCCGTCCAGCGCACCCCGACGCATCACCTCCGCCAGCGTGGACACCGCAACCGATCAGGAGGCGCCGACCAACACGGTGCTGGTGATGATCGACGGTGCCGACGAATCAACGGCGATCGGGGTGGCGATCGGCGATGCATCGTTCATCGTCACCACCGCGTTGGCGGTGTCGGGCAGCACCGACGTCAGCGTGATGAGCATTGACGGCCCAACTGATGGGGTCGTCACCATCGATGGCGATCTTGCCATGATCCACCCGAGCTCGGCGCTGGAGGTCGTGGGCTTTGCTTCGGTGTCTGCCGCCGCGCCCGGCCAGAACCTGGTGGTGTTGTCCGGTCAGCCAACCGAGATCACCAACGACGCCGACGGGACCGCGCTGCTCGATGCGTCGGCGATCGTCGAGGGCACCCCGGTTGTCGACCACGATGGGGCCCTGGTGGCGCTGTGCACGGTGGTGAGCGACGAGTCCGGCGCCCACGTGGAACTGGTGCCGATCGTCGATCCCGCCGATGGATCCTCAGTTGCCGATCAACCCGCACCGAGCTCGACCGACGCGCCGTCACCCGACGACCCTGCCCCGGTCGATGCAGCCGCCGGCTGGCTCGGTGTTCGCTTCGGCGGTTCGGCAACGGCACCGCTCACCATCGCAGTCATTGCTCCGGGCAGCCCTGCAGCCCTGGCCGGATTGGTGGTGGGCGAACGGATCACCGCCATCGACGGCGTCAGCGTGGCCACGGTCGACGAAGTGCTGGCCCTGATCGCGACCAAGCCGCCGGGCACGGTCGTGGTGTTGACCGTGCAGTCTCCTGCCCCAGCCGGCTCGTCGCCGATCGCCTCGGCTGCGGCGACCACCACGTCGCTCGCACCGGGACACTCCACCGCAGCGCCCCTCACTCCGGTGAGCACCCCAGCGGCGGCACCGACCACGACGATCAACCCGACCGCGACCACCTCGACCGCAGTCGCGACGTCGACCGCAGTGTCCACGTCAACGACCGCGGCTCCGACATCGACGGCGGTGTCGACGACCGCAACCACAGCTGTGCCGACCGGGCTCTCCCCCACCACGATTGCGAACCCGCCAATTACTGTGCGCCAGCCACCACTGGCGACGCAGGTGCGCACCGTCAGCGTGACGCTCGGCGCCTACGAACCAACGCTATGACCCGCGCCACGGCCACCACGAGGCCCAAGCCCCCCGTAGCCATGGCGGCCAGCGCCATCTCCTGACGTCGTTTTGGTGTGACCATCGTCCACCACTTCGCCTCGGTGCCTTCCACATAGGCCTGCTCGTTGGTGACCGTTGGTTTCCAGCCGCGAGCCGACAGCTTGTCGTTGGCCACCAACCACGGTGATCTGGTGTAGCTGCGCAAGCCCGGCGGGATCGGCCCTCGCTGGAATCTCCAGCGCAGCGAGCCGAGCACCTCGGCCACCCGAGCGGGAAGTTGCAGGCGTGGCGTCGAGCCCGACAGGGCGCGCACCCTTGCGGCAGGGATGCTCCCATCGGGGGCCACGTTGAACACCCCGTCGAGGCCGTCCACGGCGGCGAGCGTGACGGCACTGGCCACGTCGTCGAGATGCACGAACTGCGCCGGCGGATCGTCGATCGCGAACCGCTGTCCCATCCCGGCGGCAAGCGCGCTGGCCAGTCCGCTGGTGCCGTTGGCCGCCATCGACACCACCGGTCGAAGTACGGCCACGGTGCGACCGGGCTGACGACAGCGCCATTCGTCGGCCATCTGCTCGACGGCCGCGAGTTGGCGGGCGTAGCCAAACTCGTTGTCGGGGCGCAGCACAGCATCCTCGGTCAGCGGCACCGGGTTGTTCTCCCAAGCCCCATACACCAGCGCCGACGACACCACCACGAGATGTCGTGCCGACTGCAACTGCTCGAGGACAGCATTCGCACCGGCGGCAACGCTCTCGCGTCGGCGCGCCCGCGCATCGGGATCGGCCCCGCCGATGTAAATCGCCACGTCGCAGTCCTCGAACGGCACCGATTCCAGATCGTCGTGGGCGGCGAGGCGGGCCAGCACCCTGGTGCCGAGGGCGCTGTCGGCGTCGCTGACCCAAACCCCGCTGGTCGTCGGTCGGTCGGCGGTCGTAGATCGGTCGACCGGGCTCTCGGGCACGTTCCTACGCTACTGCCGCCGCCCCGACCGACCCGCGGCTCACCGGCGCCCGTAGGATCTGTTCATGGCAGGCAACGATGGTTCCGGCATGGGTGGCGACGATCCCGGCGGCTTCGACCCGTTCGCCAACCTCCCCATGTTCGGCGACCTGGCCAAGGCGTTGTCCGGCCAGGGTCCGCTCAACTGGGACGCGGCCCGACAGTTCGCAGCGTTGTCGTCGTCTGGCGGCACGGCCGAAAGCAACGTCGACCCGGCCGTGCGCATCGCCTACGAACAGCTGATCCCCATCGCCGACATGCACGTTCGCGACGTCACCGGACTCGAAACCACCAGTACGTCGCTCGAACTGACGACCGCGGGGGTGTGGGCACAGCGCACCCTCGACGCGTACCGGCCGCTCTTCACCGATCTAGCGGTGTCGCTCGGCCGACCCGGTCCGGTCGATGACGACCCCGCGGATTCCGGGTCTGGCGACCCGATGATGGCGATGATGAGTGGCCTCAGCCAGATGATGGCTCCGTCGATGATGGGCATGGCAATCGGTTCGATGGTCGGGCGGCTGGCCTCGCGGGCGTTTGGCCAATACGACCTACCGATCCCGCGAACGGCGACCACCCTGTTGATCGTGCCCTCCTCGGTCGATGCGTTCGCCGCCGATTGGTCGCTACCCCTCGACGAGATGCGGCTGTGGGTGCTCGCCCAGGAACTGATCGGCCACGCCGTGTTCTCCCACCAGGTTGTACGCGACACGATCACCACACTGGTGCAGCACCACGTCGGTGCGTTTCGGCCCGACCCATCCAGCATCGCCGACAAGCTCACGTCATTGGAGATCGACGAGAGCGATCCGATGCAGGCGATCCAGAAGGCCTTCTCCGATCCGGAGATCCTGCTCGGCGCGGTGCGTTCCACCGAACAGATCGAGCAGGGCCCGGTACTCGACGCAGCCACCGCGGCAGTCGTTGGCTACGTCGACTACATGGTCGATTCAGTTGCCGCACGGCTCATCGGTGGCGACGCGTTGCGCATCGCCGAAGCGGTCCGCCGGCGGCGGGTCGAGGCGAGCGCTGGCGACGTATTCATCGAGCGGCTCCTGGGTTTGCAGGTGACCGCGGCGCAGGTGCAACGCGGCAAGGAATTCGTCGGCGGTGTCGTCGATCGCTCCGGCGAGGGTTTGCTTCGCCGCCTGTTCGATACCGAGGGCGGCCTCCCCACCCCGGCAGAGATCGATGCGCCCGGCCTGTGGCTCGCCCGGATCAATCTGTAAACGCGCCCTGACCACCCATTGTCAGGTGCCGCGAGGCCGACGCGGATCAACTGCCCGCTGTGAGCCGGCCGACCGTCGCGGACCCGGCGGTGGCGGCGGGATGGGTGCGCCTTTGGCCTGTCGTTGTGGCGGCGACGCACGCCTTCGGCGCTGGCTGCTGATCGAGCTCCGCAGCGCCAGCAGCGGGTGCGGCGGCTTGCGGTTGACCCCGAGAGCGCGCACCGATGCGAGATAGAGCAGCGCCTCGGCTAGGGCGACCATGCCGACGAGCACGAACCCGAAACGGCCGGGCAAGT
>JANOKQ010000301.1:0-4034 GCA_031419375.1 Acidimicrobiaceae bacterium | reverse complement strand
GTGCGGCGTGTACCTGCCCCAGTCCGGCCACCGTCGCCGGACCGGCTCTTTCCCCAGTTTGACCGGGTGGTGGCACCGGGGTGCATCCGGGCCGAGCTGGGTCGGTCGGGAGGCGGTCAACGTCGGCGGAACTGCTCGGCGAGGTAACCCACAAGCAGGTCGCTGAGCGCGGCGTGTTGTGCGAGTGCGACGAGGTGACCGGCGTCGATGATGTCGGGGTCGATGCCGTGCCGGTCCCGGCTTTGGCGTCGCATCATCGGCAACGGGAACAGCCGATCGTCATGGCCCGAGACGACCCGGGTTGGGGCCTCGGGCCATCGCGTGAGTGGCCAGGGGCCGGCGAAGGGTCGCTCGGACTGCCCACCCCGTGACAACAACGATTGCGATCCGTGTTGTTGCTACTGGTGGCGCTCGATCGACGTGAGATGGATGTCGAGTTGGCGTTTGATGTCATCGAGTCCGCCACTGCTGTCGAGTCCGATGACCACTCGATGCGCGCCAGTCGCGCGGTGTCCGTCGAGGGCGGCTTCGTCGCCAGAGGATCCGTAGATGCTGAGGTCGATCTCGGCAGGGTCACGTCCCGCCTCGGTGACGAGTTCCTTGAGTCGCTGCCAACGTTGCGGTATCGGCTCCGTTCCTTCAATCGGCATCCAGCCGTCGCAGTGGTCGATGACGTCGCGCAGTGCGGTGTCGGTTCCGGCGGCGCCGAGCAGAACGGGTGGTCCGTGCGGTTGGATCGGCTTCGGGTAGGACCAGCATGGTCCGAACTGGACTCGTTCGCCATGGTGCGCGGCTTCGTCATCAGTCCAGAGCGTTCGGATGGCTTGGATGTGTTCACGAAGGGCGGGTTTGCGGTCGGCCCAGACGATTCCGTGGTCGGCGAGTTCGTCGGCTTGCCACCCGTAGCCGACCCCGCAGATGAGTCGGCCGGCGCTGAGCCGATCGAGCGACGCCAACTGTTTGGCCGTCGCGAGTACTTCTCGTTGGGCGAGGACGAGAATCCCGGTGCCGAGCTTGATCCGGGTCGTGACCGCGGCCGCGGCGGCGAGCCCGATCAGCGGGTCATGGAGTCGCGTGTACTCCTCGGGCATTGGTTGTCCACCCCACCAAGCAATTAATTCGCGCCCCCGGATGTGGGTGTGTTCGGTGACGAACATCGACTCGAAGCCGCGGTCCTCGGCCGCGACCGCGACCTCGGCGGGGGACGCGGTTTGGTCGGTGAAGTGCATCATCACGCCGATGTGCATCGCTGCGTTCATGGCTTGCCCCACGCGTCATCGACGAGATGTTGTTGCTGGTCGTAAAGCCAGACCTCGACGATCAGATCGCCGTCAACCCGGTAGCGCAGACAGCGTTCGACGCTCACTTGTTGGCCGCCGATGTCGAAGGATTCGGTGACGAAGATCGCACCGGTATCGCCGATGTCGTACACCGCCTCAACACCGACAAGTGTCCGGCCGCTGCGCCGGGTCGTCTCGGCCAGTACGGCGATCAGGGCATCGCGACCGTGATGGTCGCCGGCGAACGGCGAAGTGCCGCCGTAGTGCACGACGACGCCCGAGGCGTAGGCGGCGAACATCGTCTCCAGATCAGAGCGTTCCCACGCCTTCGCATAGCGCTCGATGACTCCGGGCGACGTCATACCCGCGCCCGTGTGCTCACGCGTTCCGCCCGGTTCTTCGCCTCAGCAGCCCAGCCATTGGTGATGCGACGCATGATCAACGCGAACGCTGGCGGCATCGCAGCGGCGAGCGCGGCACCGCGCAGCCCCGAGCGTCGCTCGTAGCGAAAGACTGCTGAGGCGCGAGAGCGTTGCTCGCTGATCTCTTCGACCCGGAACACCGCTGCCATCACCGCAAGCGGGTACGGGTAGTCGCTCGTGTCGACGTTCACCTCATAGCGGCGGTCGTCGGGGAACACATCGCATGACTCGGTCCAGGATTCGCCAGATCGGGCGACGCAACGGCGCTGCCCGTGATCGGAATCGGAGAGCACGTGGACGGCGCTCAGGTTCGGTGCCAGGCGCCCGTACAGTTCGTGATCCGACACCACCTCCCAAGCGGTCGCGGCGGGTGCGTCGAATTCGACGCTGCGCCTGACCGTCTCCAAACGGGAGCCGTCGAGGCTGCCCGCGAGCGGGTGCAACCGGCGGAGTGCAACGACTTCCACCACAGCCAGTGCCATGACACCGGCACCGACAACCGACACAGCCATCACGCCAGCTGTGGTCAGTTCGACCACCACGACGACCGGGATGGAGATCCCGACCCACACCCCGTCGGCAACGGCGACGAGACAGCCACCGCGCCACACCACGTGCGCGCCGGCGACAGAGACGGCCAGCACGACGAACCCGAACGCGACAACGCCAAGCCCGATTGCGGCCACCACAGTCGGTGGACCACCGAGCTGCCTGGCGAGCCATGCCGACGAGACCGCCACGCCAACACCGGCGATGATCGAGAACACGGAGTTCGCGCGCAACACGTGACGGACCCGCTGCACCGCGAGCAGGGTCGCGTCGTTCACGATGGGCCTTCGTCGAAGAACCCGGTCAGATCACTGATTCGACCGTGGGTGTCGAGGTGGGCGACATCGATCCCGCCGATCACCTTGGAACCATCAGCATCGACAAGCGTCCAGCACCAGTGCAGCACGTCGTGATGCGCTGCCGGTTCGCCAACCAACCCGAACCGGTGACCGGGGAACTGCTGCTGGACCGCGCCCATCATCTCGTTGATCGCGACGTGCCCGGTCACGTCTGCCAACGGATCGACCGAACGGGCGTCTTGTGCCCATGCCGCCTCGATCCGCTCGAGCCGTCGAGCGTCGTCTGTTTCGTTCCAGCAGTTGAAGTAGTTGTCGATGGCGGTCGGTGTCGATGTCGAGGTCATGAAACCCACCATGCCGTCGTTGAGGCGGCGACGCAATCACCTCACAGGTGATGGAGCCCGCCCTGGACGATCCGTAGTGTCTCGCCTATGAACGCACGTCTCTCGCCGGCCGGTTCGATGCTGCGCGACTGGCGCAGCCACCGACGTCACAGCCAACTCGATCTCGCCAACCGCGCAAACGTGTCGGCCAAACACCTCAGCTACGTCGAGACAGGCCGGGCCAAACCGAGCCCCGAGATGATCCTGCACCTGTGCCACCACCTCGACGTACCGCTCCGCGATCGCAACACCATCCTGCTCGCCGCCGGGTACGCACCTCACTACTCCGACACTCCGCTCGATCAGACCGACGCCAACGATCTTCGACGGCTCGTCGACCTCGTGATCTCCGAGCACAGCTTCCCAACCGTCGTCGTCGACGCCCAATGGAACCTGGTCGCCGCCAACCCGGCTGCGGCGATCTTCACCGAGCACGTCGCCGTCGAACTGCTCGAACCACCAACGAACGTCATCCGGCTCAGCCTGCACCCCGACGGTCTCGCCCCCCACGTCGTCAACTTCACCGACTACGCGACCCATATCATCAACCGGCTCCGCGGCACGGTCGACCACCACCCCGACGCCACGCTGCAGGCCCTGCTCGACGAGTTCGGGCACCTCGCCACACCGAACGCCACACAGCACCCCGGCGTCCTGCTGCCGCTGGAGCTCCGCACCCCTCGCGGTGTGATCCGCATGTTCTCGACCATCACCACATTCGGCGCACCTCACGACGTCACACTCGCCGAACTTGCCGTCGAAACCTTCTATCCCGCCGACGACCAAAGCCGCAGACTCCTTGCACTGTGAGGTGAGACCGTCGGCCGAGCGACATGGTCAGGCGAACGATTCGCCAATCGACGCAGCGTTGGAAATCAACCCTCTGACTGTGAGAGCGCGGTCGGGTCGATGTGGGCGAAGTGCTCGACCAGGTTGCGTTCGAGCTCTTCGAGGATCGTCGCGGTGACGACGGGACGGTAGAGGTCGGTATCGAACGCTGACAGCAGCAGATCACACGACAGGATCGGTACCAGTACGTCGGCGTCGAGCACCGCCACCAAGGTGGGCATCGTGTTCAGCAGTAGAGCCCGAGCTTTTCGG
>JANOKQ010000300.1:0-5441 GCA_031419375.1 Acidimicrobiaceae bacterium | reverse complement strand
TGTGTGATCGAGATGGCCGATGGCGAGGTTCGGGACGGCCATTCCGGGCACCGGGTTCAGGTTGGCGGTGAACGGCTTGACGGTGCCTCCCGGCCACACCGACACGTAGCTCGGAGCGGTCGCATCGACGGCGGTGAGGTTGAGCGCCACGGCAGTCGCGTCCGCGGGCACGCCGTACTCGCCGGCGACAGGGAAGCTCCACGACTCGCCCTGACCGATCGGCGTGGCCCGACCACCGGTGCCGTCACGTGTATCGAACACGCGTAACGGCACGATCGAGACGAACCCGCTCGGCACCGACGGGCCGAGCACGATCGGGATCGCCGTCGGTGACGCCGAACCCGGTGCCCCGTGGAACAAACCGAGGCTCTCGAATCCCCCGTTGACGATGCTGCTGCCACCTCCGCCGAGCCAGCCGTCGAGCAGGCTGCCGTACATCGACCGGAAATCGACCCACGGCTTCATCCGCCCGTTGCGGTCCACGTCGGTCAGCGACGGCATCTGGCCGTACAACCCTCCGCGCACATTGGGGCCGATGACGAACGAGGTGTTCGCCGTGCCGTGATCGGTGCCACCGGAATCGTTCGAGCGCCCCGTGCGGCCGAACTCGGACAGCGTCACGATGGTGACCCGGTTATGAAACGTCGGCGAGAGCGTGGCGAAGAATGCCTGCAGACCGGCATTGAGGTCGACGAGGATGCCGGGTAGCGCACCGTTCTGGTTGTCGTGAGTGTCGAGCCCGCTGCGGGAAACGTCGAGCACACGGAACCCGATGTTGGCGTTGATCAACCGGGCTGCGATGGTGAGCTTGCGGGTCAATTCCCCGCCGCCTGGTAATGCCGCCCGGAACGCCGGGCAACCTCCACGGCAAGGTCGAGCTGGCGGGTCATCGTGGATGTGAACGTGTCGTGCAGCGCACCGCGGCCGGCACCGACCGCGGCGAGTTCGCGCAGCCCGGCGTACATCCGCAGGTCCGAGGCACCGTTGTCTACCCCGAACATGCCACCGTTGGGTGGGATTCCGGCGGCACGACGAGTCGCGCCCTGCATGTGCAGCGGCACCGACGCGTCGAGCGATGCCGCGTCGAGGTCGGCCGTCGCCGCCGGTTGACCGTCGAGCCAGCGGCCGACCCACCCGGTGTTGGCCGGGCCGCCACCGAGGGATCCGTTCATCCAGATGCCCATCGACGTGAAGTGCGACAGGTCCGGGTTGGCGTATCCAACTCCTTGGATCGCCGCGACCTGCCCCGCGTCGTAGAGCGCCTTGAGGTAGGTGAGTTGTGGGGCGAACCCGACCATCGAGTTGACCGCGAGCACCTGGTTCTGGGGGATGGCGATGTTTGCCCGCTGGGCGTAGTACTGGCCGTCGCCGTAGGGGACGAAGGTGTTCAGGCCGTCGTTGCCGCCATAAAGCGTGACCACGATGACGATGCCGTCATTGGCGCCGATCGGGGTGCCTGCCCATGCCTCGGGAATGTCCCCGCCGAAGAACTCCGGGCCGATGGTGCCAACGGCGGCGCCGCCGAACACACCGGCACCGATCGCCTGCAGGAAGGTCCGTCTGGTCCAACCGAGCGGGCCGACGTGATCGCCGTCACGCAGGTCGGGTTGCGACCACAACGCGAGGGCGTCGTCGGTGGAGATGTCAGGGTCGAGCATCGGGGCTTCCGATCGAATGGAGGTACGGAACACGGTTCATGACGGCACGTTCATCTCGCCGGTGAGCATCGTCATGATCAACAAGTTGGTGGCTGCGCGGGCTGGCGTCCCGCTCGATCGTTCTGCGGCGTACGCGTTGAGCACAGCCGTTCGCGAACTGGTGGCCATTGGTGCGAGCCCGAAGTAGGCGATGACGAAATCGACCGCGCCGTCGACGGACATCGCCGCCAGGTTGTCGAACCCGCCGTTGGCCCGAAGCAGGGTCGCAACCCGTCGCGCGACGGCAGCCCGCCCGCTCACCGCGCTGGTGGTCATCCAGTAGCCGTTACTCTTCCACCCGGCGACGTTCGGCGGGTTGAACACCATCTGGCCCATCCGCTCGGCGTATCCCTGCAACCCGATCGCACCGGAGGTGAGCCCCGTCTGGGCCATGATCGCCACCGCCCACTCGGTCGGTGTGCGCACCAAGCCCTGCATTGCTTCCGGCGTGTAGAACTCGGGGCGATTGAGGATCGCGCGCGCCAACGGTCCGATCTCCAGGTCGACGACGAACCCGGCGGCAAGCTCGTCGACGAGGTATGCCGCAGGCTTCGGGTAGGCAAGGAACTCCCACAGCTTCTTGGAGATCAGCTTGGCCGCGATCAGGCGCTTCGCGGCGTTGTTGACGAGGATCTCGTTGATCGTCTCCGGGCCATCCCAGTTCCTGGTGATCCCGAAGAAGGTCTTGTTGTCATTGTCGTGACGCGTCGGCCGGAACTCGTACAGCCGCGTGCTCTGGTTGTAGTTGTGACCCGTCCACGCTCGCGCTGCCGCGGCAACGTCGTCTTCGAGGTAGTTACCCACCCCGAGGGTGAACAGCTCGAGCAGCTCGCGGGCGAAGTTCTGGTTCGGGGCGCCTCGCACGTTCACCCCGTTGGACAGGTAGACGAGCATCGCCGGTTGCAACGCCATGGCATGGGTGAGCGGCAGAAAGTTGGCGAGCGCGTTGTCGCGGAACAACTGGTTCTGGCTCATCATCTGGTCGGTGCGGCCGACCACATCCCATTCGCTGACGAAGTGCCCGTGCCAGAACAGGGTCATCTTCTCCTGGAACGATCGGGGCCGGGTGGCCATCGAGTCGATCCACCAGTTGTACGCGGCGAGGAACTGGTTGTAGGAGTTGGCGCTGTCGTGGAAAGCGAGGCTGGCGGGAACCTGTGGGTTCGCGTTCGGGGCGAAGTTAGTGACGTCATTGACCGCTTCGGCGATCGTGCCGCCCTGCAGTTCGGCCACTCTGGCGGGGCGCGCCACGAACTCGGTCCGGCGCAGTAGATGGGCGATGTGCGCTGGGTCGGCCACGGCGTTGCTCTCCTCGAAGTGTTCGCAGGAGGTATCGACCGCTACGGCGGAAACTTCACATAGGGGTCGCCAAGACTCCCTCAAGCATCCGTCAAGCGCGTCGACTCGCCCCTGGGATTGCGGGGAGCGGGGCCTGCGCTCAGCACTCAGTCGGTGTCGGCGCCCGTACCAGCAATGGTGATCGCAAGTCGGTCATCGACCACATCGACGGTGACCGTGTCGTTGTCGCCGACCTTGGCCTCCAGGATCATCACCGCGACTGGATCGCTGATCTGACGCTGGATCACCCGCTTCAGCGGCCGTGCCCCGAAAGCGGGGTCGTAGCCCTCATGGGCCAGCCAGGTCAGTGCCGCATCGGTGACGTCGAGAGTGATCCGTCGGTCGGCCATGCGGCCCCGCAGCGCGCCGAGTTGGATGTCGACGATGTGGCGCAGGTCGGCCTCGGTGAGGGGTCGGAAGCGGATGATCTCGTCGACCCGGTTGATGAACTCGGGCTTGAAGAACCCGAGCGGATCACCCTGCAGGTTGGAGGTCATCACGATCACCACGTTGGTGAAATCGACCGTCCGGCCTTGACCGTCGGTCAGGCGGCCGTCGTCGAGCACCTGCAGCAGCACGTTGAACACATCGGGATGGGCTTTTTCGATCTCGTCAAGCAGCACCACGCTGTACGGGCGCCGGCGCACCGCCTCGGTGAGCTGGCCGCCCTCGTCATAACCGACGTACCCGGGGGGCGCGCCGATCAGGCGGCTGACCGAGAACTTCTCCATGTACTCACCCATGTCGATGCGCACCATCGACCGTTCGTCGTCGAACAGGTACTCGGCCACCGCGCGGGCCAGTTCGGTCTTGCCCACGCCCGTCGGGCCGAGGAACATGAACGATCCGATCGGGCGATGCGGGTCGCTCAGGCCGGCACGCGAGCGGCGGATCGCGTTCGCGACCGCGATCACCGCTTCGTCCTGGCCGATGACCCGCTCGTGCAGCAGGGCTTCGAGGTGGACGAGTTTGGCCATCTCGCCCTCCATCAACCGGGTCAGGGGCACCCCGGTCCACTTGCTGACGACCTCGGCGATGTCTTCGGCGTCGACTTCCTCTTTCAGCATCCGGTTGCCCGCCTGCAGTTCATCGAGGTGGGCGGTGGCCTCGGTGATGCGCCGTTCGAGCTCGGGAATACGGCCGTAGCGGATCTCGGCGGCGAGGTTGAGGTCGGTCTCACGCTCGACCATTGTGCGCAGCTGCTCCAGCTCTTCCTTCAACACCCGGATCGCCGCAATCGCTTCCTTTTCGCCCTCCCAGTGGGCGCGCATGACGGCCGATCGGGCCTGTAGGTCGTCGAGCTCGGAGGTCAGCACCTCCAGCCGTTCCTTCGATGCCGTGTCGGTCTCTTTCTGCAGGGCGACCCGCTCGATCTCGAGCTGCAGGACCCGGCGTTCGACCACGTCGATCTCGGTCGGCAACGAGTCGATCTCGATCCGCAGCTTGCTGGCTGCTTCGTCCATCAGATCGATCGCCTTGTCGGGCAGGAAGCGGTTGGTGAGGTAGCGGTTCGACAGCACCGCTGCGCTGACCAGGGCCGAGTCCTGGATGCGCACCCCGTGGTGCACCTCGTAACGCTCCTTCAGCCCACGGAGGATGGCGATGGTGTCTTCCACGGTCGGCTCACCGACGTACACCTGTTGGAACCGGCGTTCGAGCGCGGGATCCTTCTCGACGTGCTTGCGGTACTCGTCGAGGGTGGTGGCGCCGATCATCCGCAACTCGCCGCGGGCGAGCATCGGCTTGATCATGTTGCCCGCGTCCATCGCCCCTTCGGCGGCGCCGGCACCGACGATGGTGTGGATCTCGTCGACGAAGGTGATCACTTCGCCGGCGGCATCGGTGATCTCCTTCAACACCGCCTTGAGGCGCTCCTCGAACTCGCCGCGGTACTTCGCACCCGCCAGCATGGAACCGATGTCGAGCGAGATCAGGCGCTTGCCCTTCAACCCTTCCGGCACATCACCGTCAGCGATCCGACGGGCCAGTCCTTCGACAATCGCGGTCTTGCCCACACCGGGTTCGCCAATCAGCACCGGGTTGTTCTTGGTCCGCCGGCTGAGTACCTGGTTGACGCGCCGGATCTCGTCGTCACGGCCGATGACCGGATCGATCTTGCCGTCGCGGGCGCGTGCGGTGAGGTCTTGGCCGTACTTGTCGAGCGCGGCAAACTGGTCTTCTGGGTTCGCGTTGGTCACGCGGTGGCTGCCGCGCACCTCCTTCAACGCCTGCAGCAACTCCTCGCTGCCCACGCCGAGGCGTGCGTTCATGGCCAGCAGCAGGTGCTCGACCGACAGAGAGGCGTCCTTCAGGTCCTTGCGGTAGGTCTCGGCGTGCTCGAACGTGGCGGTCAACTCGCGGTTCATCCGCGGTTCGTCGCCGCCGTAGGCCTTGGGCAGCTTGGCC
>JANOKQ010000299.1:0-12574 GCA_031419375.1 Acidimicrobiaceae bacterium | reverse complement strand
CGTTGAATCAGCCAACCGAGCACGAGGAACCACGCAATGCTGTGGGTCCGGAAGCGGATGTTGTACCAATCGCCAAGCCACGCCCACTCCATACGCAGCAACAGGGTTCCGGCGAACAAGGCGAGTGGGAACCCGTACGGGAAGCGCCGGTCCAGCTGGCGAATCGACGGCACCGCCAGCAGTGCTGTGACGATGACGACCAGATGGACGAAGACCTCGATGAACCAGAAATGCCAATGATCACCGCTGTGCCCGGGCGGCCCGAGATAGTTGTTCAACAACAGAACGGTGCCGATGCCATACGACGCCCCGAGGAACCACCCAGACCACGCCCACAGCACCGTCGGCACGGCCACACGTGCCACGGTGAGCAGGCCGGCGCGAACGCGTTGCTTGGTCGACTCGATCGGCATCATGAATCTTGCCAGGTTGAATCCGACAACGGCGAGGAGGGTGTGAGCGCCGCCGGGGACGAATCGAAGCCGCATGTGCGTGGACACGATGGCGCAGATTGCGAGGGCTCGCAGCACCACCGTCGTGTCGACATTTGCCAGGCGCCGGTGCCGCTGCTGCGTCAGGCAATCGAGCACCTCGACGGGCGTGAGATGCCAATTCGCCGGAAGTCGGCCGAGCGCATCCTCTAGCCGGATGGAACATTCGATGTAGCTGAGTGAATCGCCGCCCAACGACACGAACGTCGCCAGCGAAGGCACCGCATCAAGTTCGAACACCGAGGCGAAGACCCCTGAAGCTGTCGCGCTGGTCTCACCTGGGACCCTGTCGGCACAGCCGCATACAAGCGCGTCGTAGTCGACCTTGCCGGACAACGTCCTCGGCACCGCGCCGTCATCCACGACCAAAGCCGCAGCGGGAAGTTTGGTGTGGTCACGAACGAGCGCCGCCACCACAGTGGGATCCGCGTTCGACGCGATGACCGTCAAACGATCGTCCGTGCCACCGACTGCCACCTCGACGCCGCTACCCAGACGCTGCCGCAACCACGATTCGACCGCGTCAAGATCGACGCGAACACCGAACGGCTTGACAAATCTCGACTTCCGCCCCACGATCTCATAGACATCGGCGACCGGGTCGTACCTCCCCAGGTCCCCTGTCGTGAGTTCGTCAATCGTCCGCCCGAGCGCCAGATCCGCAGAGCGTTCCGCGTAGCCGAGCATCACGTTCGGCCCGCTATAGACGAGCTCGCCCACACCGTCGCAGCGACCCTCGACCGGGCGAAGCGCGAACGATCCTCCAGGTATCGCGCGACCGATCGCTCCCGGGCTGCGGACTCCGTCCTCCGGACGGAGATACGCCATGCGTGCCGTGGCCTCCGTTTGGCCGTACATGACATAAAAGTCGACGCCACGAGTTTCCGAAAGAGTGATCCAACGCCGAACCGTGTCTGGCGCGAGCCGGCCTCCGGCCTGAGTCACGAACCGCAACGACGGGACGAAGAGGCGATCCGGCCCCGCACGGTCGAGCAGATCAAAGGTGTGCGGCACACCCGCAACGTTGGTCACCTCGTGACGTTCGAGGGCGTTCCGGAAGCAGGGATCAACGACCGACGCTTCGCACATGACCACCGTCGCACCGACCAACAGATGCGAATGAAGCACCGATAAGCCGTAGCAGTAGTGGAAAGGCAACGACGAGATCCCGCGATCACGCGCGCTCAGGTCGAGATACTCGGCGATCGCCGACGCATTGCTCGACAGGTTCCCGTGTGACAGCCGAACAAGTTTCGGGCTACCCGTCGATCCCGATGTGCTCAACAACAACACCAATTCAGGGTGCATCATCACCGGCACGTGGCGCCGCCGAGTGATGTCGAGCGTCTCCCGATTCGCATCGACGACCGCGGCAGCATCCCACGACGAGGCGAGTTCGCTCACATGTTCACCCGCCAGCAGCGGGACATGTCCTCGATCAAGCAACGCGAGATACGTAATCACGAACTCGGCCGATCGATCACCCGTCAACACCACCAACGACCTGGTATCGAGATCGAGCCAATCACCACGTTCAACGACACGACCCAGTAACTCGCCATACGTGACCAATGAATCTTCGTCACGCAGAGCGATCGACGACTCGCGCACATCCCCCGACCGCAGGATGCGCTCGACAAATCGATCCGCTGTCAGCACCCTTCGATGATAGGCACTCCTAACGCCCGATAGCAAGTACGCCTGCAAAACGTCAACAACGCGAGCGGATCAGCCTGGGCCACTCCCAGAACGGACGCAAGTGGTGTCACCGACCGCCGGCTATGCGACGCGCCGGATGCGCTGTTCTGGGCGTGTCTCTCGGCTATCGGTGAGCGCGAATATGCGTTGTCGTTCTGTGTGCGCCTTTGATCGCAGTCTGCTCGGTTGAGTTCGCGTCGAACCGAGCTGCGATGGCGTTGAGGACCCCGCCTGTTGGCTCGGCCGGCAAGATTGTGGCGATGGTGACGCTGCCAGGTGCGGTGGGCAATTGTGAGGGATCGGCAAAGGGATCCCACGAGTATTGTCGGTGATCTGATCCGACTCGGTTCAAGGAGGGCATATGGACGACGTGAGGGCGGCGTCTGCGCAACGCGACCTGCTGATGGTGACGGCGGCGCGGATCGCCGCGTACCGCGAGCGCGTCGACGGGTTGGCGGTCTTCCCGACTTTCGACGCAGCCGAGATTGTTGCTCGCCTCGGCGAAATTCCCGATCCTCCGATGCCTGCGGCCGACGTCGTCGCCGAGCTTGCCGCTGCAGTCGAACCCGCATTGCTGGCCAGCGCGGGGCCGCGCTACTTCGGCTTCGTGATCGGCGGCTCCCTCGACGCGGCCGTCGCCGCCGACATGCTCGCTGTGGGGTGGGACCAGTGTGCATTCAATGTGTCGCCTGCGCCAACGGCGTGTCGATCAACCCGGACGAATAGCAGTAACGCAACAGCGACCGAACCCCGACCACCAGCGTGTTGACCGTGCTCGCCCGTTGGCCCTCGGCCACGTCGATCACGAAACGGGCGACATCGCCCGCCGACAATCGCCGCACCCGACCGACGTCATCGGCGCACGCCCTCGACAAGAACATTCGCGCCGACCGCTCATAGCTGGCGATCGTCACCGCGACCAAGCCACGATCGACAGCGAGATAGTTCCGGTAGCCGTCGAGGAGCACCTCGACCGGTGTCACCACACGCGCCGGGCGCGGCACGATCCCGTCGGACCGCAAGAAGTCGAGCACCGGCCGGAACGACCCGCGCGTGAAGATCAGCGCCCGACCCTGCTGCTGGTCTCCGGCGAGGAGCCGTTCGATCCACACCTCGTCGATCACGACTGGATCCAAACCGTCGCGTTCGAGCCACCGACTCAGTAACGCCAACCGACGCTAGTGATTGACCATCGGTATCTGCTGATACCGCCGATCGGACAGCCAACCGATCAAACCCGGCGCACAGCCGGCCAACGGGCCAGAAACGCGAACGCGTGAAGCCTCTTCCATGATTGCCTCCTCAACACACAGGGACTGATTTCCCTTAGGAAGCCTTCACCCCACCGACCCGCACCCATCCGGGACGACGATCCACGTCACCCGCCCTCGGACCGGGACCCACCGGATTCGGTGGATGCCCGCGAGCACTGCGCCTCGTCAGCTACCGGCGACGCCGAGATTCAGGACCCATCGGCGTTGCCATGGCGTTTCCGCAGCGCGGCGGTTGTATCGACCTCGCAGCCAGGCAACTGCTTCGGAGCGAGGGACGCCTGCGAGCACGGCAATCGCGGCCAGCCCAGTCCCGGTCCGCCCAACGCCGCCCCCACATGCGATCTCGACGCGCTCGGACGCAGCGCGTCCGTAGGCCTCTGCGAGCGCGGCGATTGCGTCGTCCGTCGAACTCGGCGTGCGAAAGTCAGGCCACTGCACCCATCGATGATCCCAGCCAAAGGGTCCAGGATCACGCTTCAGGAGATACACCCCGAACTCGGGTTGGGGGCCGTCGGGCAATGGGTGTCGCAGTCCGCGGCCGCGGATTCGGCGGCCGCCAGGGAACTCCACAATTCCGTCACCATCGGCCCACGCGATCACAACGAACATCGTAGGAGGCCCCATGTGTTCGAATACGCCGACACCGACACCGACCCCGGCCTCGAGCAGCCACGCGACAAGCTCCTCGCCTTCCTCGAAGCCCTCTGACTATCCGGGACAGCCGATCCGCGTCACCCACCCCGACCAGCACGCAACCAGCCCCACCACGGATAAGCGCGCGTCCCAGATGATGTGACCAAAACGCCTTCGGCGGCGTTCGGGCGTTCGTGAATTCGCACACGACACCAGGTCACACTGGAGCCCAGAGAGAGAATCGAACTCTCGACCTTTTCATTACGAGTGAAATGCTCTACCGACTGAGCTATCTGGGCGCAGCGCACGAGTCTAACGAACGACTCCTCGATCTCATCGGACATTCCCCCACATCCGCTACAGCGTGATCGTCACCGCGGGTGAGCCGTCGGGGAGGGCGACACACAGCAACATTTCGGCGACATCACGGCCGGTGGCAGCTCGCAACGCCTTGGCGTAGGCCTCGAGCTGATCTCGATACCGCACGGCGAGGACCTCGGCGGATTCGAGCACGTGGTCGGTCTTGAAGTCGACGACCACGAAGCGGCCCCGCTCCATCCACACGGCGTCAATGATCCCGTAGATGCCCTCACCATCTACTGGGTCACCGTCTACGGGGTCACCGCCTGCCGGCTTGCTCACGGCATCGGTGACCCAGCCGCCGACGTACATCTCCCGTCGCATCGTGGTCACCTCGGCGGCCGCGGACATGCGGGCGAACACTGCCGAATCAATGATCGACTCGCACAGACGCCGAACGTACGGGTGGAACCGGTCGGGCACCTCCTCTGCGGCACAGTGCTGGCGGACCCGGTCGGCCAACGCCTCCCGGGGAGCGTGAAGGGGCACGGTCTGGATCACGCCGTGCACGGCCCGACCGACGCGTGTGCCGTAGCGGCCGATCTGATCGGGCAGCGCGGCGAACGGTCGCGCCGGCTTGCTGTGCACGCTGGCCCGCTCGTTCTGGCCGTCTTCGTTCGGGTCGTGTTCGAGCGGGTCGTGTTCGATGTGCCAGCGGGTCGCCTCGGCCGGCGAGGCGATGGTGACGACCGCTGGCGCGGCATCGGGGGCCGCGCTCTGGCGGGGGTCGGCGTGGGGGTCCGGGACGAGCTGTCTCAGTTGAGTGGCGGACCAACTCGACCGCATCCGCCATGTTGTGCGGCGATTGTCCGGGTGGTCGATGCGCGCGCTGAGCTTGGTCTCCGGCTGACGCCGGCCCGGCACGAGGACCGGCAGGTGGATCGGGTCCGGTGCCGTCGGCACGTGGAGAGCCATCTCGGCGGCCGCCGTCGCCCCTGATCGATGATGCAGGCACACCACCAGGTGGTCGCACGCCCTGGTGCAGGCGACGTACGTCAACCGGGCGGACTCGAGCGTGGCGAGGGCTCGCTCGTCGATGCTGGTGAAGTTGCTCGTCTGCAACTTGCCCACCTTGACCGCGACAACGGGGCCATGCGGACCCTTTTCGAACGAGGCCCGAACGTGATCCCCAGTGGGCCGTTGCCGACCGAGGCCCGTCACGACCACGATCGGAAACTCCAGTCCTTTCGCGGCATGCACCGTGAGGATGTGGACGGCGTCCTCGTCGGTCTCGTCGGTGGTGACGTTGCTGCGGTCGTCGTTGTCGACGCGCATGGCGATCCACGCCAAGTAGTCCCCGAGCGAGCCGCCGGTCTGCTCGAACCACCACCGAGCCTCGTCGATCACGATTCGAAGCCGGCGCCACGTGGTGGTCGGCGCTCCGTCGACCAACGACGCCGCATGGGAGAACGTGGAGCTCACCACCTCGGCGAGCAGGTCGGGTACGGGCACCCGGTGTCGAGCGTCGCTCCACCGGCGAACCTGAGCAATTGCCGCGAGAACCGCCGGATGCCCGGGTCGATCGGCGTCGCCGAACACGGTCCAGGAGCCGCCGGAGCCGCGGTGCTCGAGCAACTCGACGTCGCTGATTGCCAGCACCGAGGTGCGCAAGGCGTTGACCAACGTGATCGGCGAGGCGGTGTCGTTCACCGCAGCGAGCACGCGCAACAAATCACGCGGTTCGCGACTGTCGTACAGCAGTGCTCCACCCTCGATCACGTACGGGATGCCGGCGAGCCGCAACGCGGGCTCGAGATGGGTGAGCTCGGTTCGGGCTCGGATCAAGACGGCGATGTCGCTGTAGCGGGCCGTCCGCTGCGTGGAGCCATCGCGGCAGACCCAGTTGCCGTGGGCCGCGGTGATGGCCCGGGCGATGTCGCTGGCCTGCGCCTGCGCTACCTCCTGCGCAGAAGCCTCCATCTCACCGCCGATCACCAGCACCTCCGTGGGCGCGCTTGTGACGTGGGCGATCAGCGGCTCGAAGGGCACCTGGCCGGCCGCAATCGGTGACGCGAACCATGCAGCAAACGTCGAGTTCACCCAATCGAGAATCTCGGGTCGCGAACGAAAGTTGGTGCTCAGCAGCAGCGGCGTCACGTCCGCCCGTTCCGCGAGCTGCGCGAACAGTTCGACGTCGGCGTCACGGAAGCCATACACGGACTGCTTGGGGTCGCCAACAGCAAACAACACCGGGGTGTGTCCGCTGGGCAGTGGTTCCGTGAGTGCTTCGACGATGTCGAACTGCACCACGTCGGTGTCTTGGAACTCATCGATGCACAGGTGGCTGATCTCGTTGCGCAGCCGAACGCACAGTTCGGGGCGGGCCTGGAGCAAGCGGCGAGTGAGCACCAAGATGTCGTCGAACGAAACGTGTCCGCTGCGGTACCGCTCGTGGGCCTCGTGGAGTACCACGGGCACAAGTACATGCAACATCGTGCGTAACGCGCAATCGGTGATGGTGTGGCCCAACGATAAAATGAGCTCTTTCACCTCGTCGCGCGACGGCTTGCCTGCCGCGCCGCCATTGGTGCCGAGACGAGGCACAGGTTGGCAGGCCAGCGCGTCTGACATGGATGTTGACGTCGAGAACGCGTCGATCGCAGGTTGCATGTCGAGCAACTTGGCGCGCAGGGTGGCCGGCACGGTGGGGTCGGCGGTGATCGCGGCCACGCGCGCCAGCGCCGCTCGGCATGTTCCCTGCCACGGTGCTCCAGGGGCGAAATCGACATCATCGAACCGGTCCCACTGTCGGTCGATCAAGCGGATCAGGTGCTCGAGATGGAACATCCCGTTCGATGCAACGAACACGTCGAGGGCTTCACGGACGGCTGGATCGTCTCGTTCCGCGATGTCGTCGAAGAACCTGTTCCGAATGCGGCGAACCCGTTCGACGATGTCGGCGCCGGACAGCAGTTCGTCCTGCGTGGTGAACACGGGAGGGAGCCCGGCCTCGAGCGGATGGCGTCGCAAGATCGACAGGCAGAACGAGTGAATCGTACCGACCGACATGTGCTCGATGGCTGACCGGTGCTTGCCAGGCAGCTTGGCCCGCAGCTTGTTGACGAGGTCGCGGGCGGCACGATCGGTGAACGTGATCGCGACCAGACGAGCCGGGTCGCAGTTGGCTTCCAAGGCGCTTTCGAGCCGACGGATGAGCGTCTCGGTCTTGCCGGCACCGGCGCCTGCAGACACGGCGAACGAAACGTCGATGTCGTGCCGAGCGCGATCACGTGCCGGTTGATCGGTCAGCGCCGGTTCTGCAGCGGCGAGCGCTGGTCGCTCATCGGGTTCCGGCGGGTCGAGGTCGAAGCTGAGCTGGGCGGCGTTCATCGGGCGGTCTTCACGTTGCGGTCTTCACGTTGCGGGTTGTTCGGCTTCGAGCCACTCGCTGCGGCGCTGGTTGATCTCGTTGACACCGAGGCCGTCGGGTGCGCACACCTCGCACCCCCACGTGCCCACCTCCCCAGGTTCGAACACCCCGGCGTCGATCAAGTGGGCGATCTGCGCGATGCGCGTGTGCAGTTCGTTGCGCACGTCGGATGTGAACGCGATCGAGACGTCAGCGTCGGATTCCGGCCTCCCGACGAAACGGTACGCGGCTCGGCTGACGGCTTGGCCCAGCAGCTGTTCCACGGCCCAGCCGTAGAACGCCAGCTGCAACTTGTCGGCGTCGGGACCGAGCGGTGTGTCGGCGTTGATCGTCGCGAACTGGGTGGCCTTGCCCGATTTCAGGTCGAGTACGCGCAGCGATCCGTCCGGCAGTCGGTCGAGCCGGTCAACCGAACCGGCGAACAACACGGTGGAAGAGTCACCGTTCGAGTCGTCGTCGGGATCGTTCCACTCGGCGGGCTGCAGCGCAACAGCCTGCCGGTCGGGGCGATGCGACCTGCCGAAAGTGAACTCGGTTGCCACGGGCGTGACCGGGTCTGCCAGCTCGGCCCGGAGACCACGCCGAAGCGCGTTGATCATCTGGGTGCGGCGTGCCCGCCACATCTCGGGGTGCCCAAGGAGATGCCCGGCCAGCAGCGGCGCGGCGAGTTCGTCGAGCACCACTTCGGCCCGACCAGCCATCACCTCGACGTCGTGTTCGCTGGCGATCCACGCGTCGGAGTTCGCCGCGGCCGCCTTGGGGTGCTCGATCAGCCAGTCGCCGATGAGCCGCTCGAACACGGCGTGGATCAGGGTGCCCTTGAGCAGTGGCTCGACGTCGGCGATGTCGGTGGGATCGGCCTCGTCGGTCCCCGCGCCGAGCACCCGGGTGACGAAGTACTGGAGGCCGCACCGCGCCCACTCCTCCAGTGACGTGATGCCGATCTGGGCAGGCTCGCCGGTGGGCCTCGGGTGCCGGAGGGGGTTCGAGTGCTGCAGGGGTCCGACCTGGCCGTCGAAGTGGCCCGGTTGCTCCTGCGCCCTCGCCGTGATCGCCCGGCGTCGCCGGCTCAGGAGCGGGCTGGAGCGGTTGACGTCGCGGGCGAACCATTCGCTTGGCTGGATCCAGGCCACGTCGGGCGAGCAGATCTGCCCCTGGTGCGACGCCACGAGCTCGGCGATGTGCTCGCTCGGGATCAGCGGCGACGGGTACAGCTGGCCACCTGACCGAACGTCCCAGCGGGAATGGAGCACGGTCGCGCCAGCGCCGGCGCCATCGAGTGCCGCAAGCAGGCCGCGTTGATCGCGCAACGGGCGGTTGGCCGGCCCGGTGAGCACACCCAACGGCTCGGCCCCGTGGGCGCGGGTGAGGACGAGGTCGTCGGCGATGCGACCGGGGAGCAGATGATCGTTGGCCCCGACGACGAACACGTGGTCGAACACGGCACCGGTTGCGCCGACCAACTGGTCGACGAACACGCCGGCACCTTTGCTCTCGGCGGTGATCACGTCGGTGTCCAAGAAGGCGGTCACGAGACGCGACAGCGTGGTGTTGCGCAGCGGCAGACCGAACTGATCGACGTCGGCCAGCACGGCAAACAGCCCCTCCACCTGTTCGGCGGCCTCGCCCTGCCAGACGGGGTAGCCCCTCCACGTGTCGAGCCGCCATTCCACGGTGCCGCAGTGGCTGGCGAACCACGACTCGAGCGCAGCAGCCACCGCTGCCCATGTCGTTGCCGCCCGCACCCTGTCGCGGTGGATGCGCTGCTGTCGGACGAATCCGGCGAGCCCATGATGACGTCCATGATCGGGATGATCCTCGGGAGGCTCGGCGGCGTTGAAGCCAACCCAGTCTCGCTCTGCGACGACGCCGAGGCGGCGCGCGTACCGGTTCCACAGGTCGGCGCGGCGCGCGAACGTCCGAACCGTGCCGTCGGGGTCGAGTTGCTGTCCGAACGGGGCGAGGCGAGCGAGTTCGATGATGGTGGAGCGGGCCAGCCCGTCGCTGACAAGGTCGAGCAACGCCCGCATGATCTGCCCAGCCACCGACCCGTGGAGCGGCGGCGCGACCTGTCCGCGGGCGGCAATTCCAGCTGCGGCCAGCGATGCGGCGATCGCTGAGCGGTGCGCGCCCGCCGGCGGATAGAAGATGGCGATGCGGTCGGCCACAACGCCGTCTTCGAGGAGGCCCACCACCCGTCGGGTCACCTCGCGAACCTCCTCGTCGTGGTCAGGGCACGACACCACGGTTGGCACCACCGCACTGACCAGGTGTGCGGGTGGCTCGACGGGGTGGCCGACGAGCCTGGCCACGTGCGGGCCCACCGACAGCTCCGGGTTGCGGCTGGTGGTGGCGATGACGATCGCCTCGGGGGCGCTGCCCAGCAGCGCTCGGAGCAACTCGACCTGCGCCGGATTGAACTGTTGGGTGACCACCACCACCAGCGGTGAGGTGGTGCTGACCGGATCGGTCGCGACTCTGCGGGTGGCCAGGCGGATCAGTTCGGCCTCGTCGATCAGACCCTGGCCGAGCAATCGCTGCCGGACCGCAGCCACCACCTGACACACCGCAGCGGCACTTTCGCGGTCGCCCGCCAAAGCGGCTAAACGGGCGGCGTGGTTGCTGGGAAGCGTGAACACCCCGTTCAGCGAGCGGTAGGCGCGGACCACGGCATCGTGGGTGGCAGGGTGTGTCGCACACGTGGCGAATGCGGCGGGCCGGGTTCGTTCATCGGCCAGCACCTGTTGCACGATGGCCAGCAGCGCGACGGGCGGGGCCACCCGGCGGGAACCGAGCTGGTGAGCAGCAATCGCGGTGGCCAAGCGCAGCGCACCACCGATTTCCGCGCCGCACGACCCGCCGGCACGCGGCAAACCACGGCGAAGGCCATCGACCGTGGCCCCGTCGGGGGCGACCACGCGAACGAGGCGCAGCGGATCGTCACCTTGCAGCTCGCGAATTGCCTCGCTGACCGAGCGTGCCAAGGGGAGCCCCGGTGAGGTCCATCGCAAACTGGTTGGCATGGTATCGAACCTACAGCGGGGGTGTCATGCGGTTCCGCCACGCCGAACCTTCGGGGGTCAAGGCGGATCGACTCGTCTCCGTCTCGCCGTCACAGCGCAGGCAGGTCGAGTAACAACGCTTGCAGCAGCAGGGATTCGTTCGGGTTGCGCTCGAGCGCCTCGAGCGAAGTATGAATCCGCGACACTGCCCGGATCGCCGCGTCGGGTCGCGGTGCGGTGCCGCTCACCACGGCATCGCGGTACGCGCTGGCCATGACGGTCAGCCCGCTGCGCAGTTCGTCGATGCGGTATCGGCGGATTTCTCGCTTGTGCCGTTCCTCGATCATCTTGCGGCCACTGCCCCGCTCGCCGGTTGCCGCGACCCGCTGTTCCAACTCGGCGATCTCAGCAGCGTGGACCGGTGTCAGCGACGCCGTTGCCTCGTCTGCCAGCGCAGCGATCTCATCGACGAGTTGGACCACCGTTCGGCCGGTCCCGTCGAGCCGCGAGGCCACGGTGGCGAACGCTGTACGACGGCGGTTCAGCCCCGCATCGTCGACCAGCACCCTGGCCCGGTCGAGGTTCCCGGCAGACGCTGTGGCCGCAGAGCCGGCCACGTCTGGCGAATGCCCCTCGGCGATCAAGGTGGTGCGGATCAGTTGCTGATCGATCGGTGAAAACTCGATGCGGACACACCGTGAGGCAATGGTGACGAGGTCGGGTCCAACCCGGTCGGCGAGCACGATGAACATCGTGCTTTCGGGCGGCTCCTCCAACGTCTTGAGCAGCCGAGCGGCCCCGAGGGCGTCAAGGAGGTGGAACTCGTCGAGGATCATCACCTTACGCGCCCCTTCCATCGGGGCGAGTGACGCCGTACGCACGATCTCGGTGATCTGCTCTTTCGAGATCGCGGCACCGACCCGGCGGACCTCGGTGACATCGGGGTGCTCCCCGGCGAGCACAAGACGAACCTCGCGCTCGGCGTCGGCGCTTCCTCCAGCGTTGACCAGCACCGCAGCCGCGAACGCGCGGGCCGCTGCGTCCTTGGTGGACCCGGGCGGTCCAACGAACAGGTACGCGTGCACGGGGTCGGCGACACTGGCGCGCAGCCGTTCGACCGCGCGCCGCTGACCGATCACCCCGTCCCACACGGACTTCAGCGCTGATACGCCTAGCTCGTCCATGTCACACGTCCAACCGTTCGCGCACAACGGCTCGGATCTGGGCCGCAACCAGCACCCGGTCGAGGTGCCCGTCGACGAGCGCCCACCGCTCGGGTTCCGTGCGGGCCATCGTGTGGAATCCGTCGCGGACTCGGGCGTGGAATGCCTCGTCTTCCAGTTCGAAGCGGTCGAGGGTCCGCTTTCGCAAGCGCGTGACCAGCACCTCGGGTTCGACGTCGATGAAGATCGCCAGGTCGGGCCACCGACCCTCGATTGCCCAGTCGTTGACCTCACGAACCTCGCCGACGTCCAGTCCCCGCCCGAAACCCTGATACGCAAGCGTGGAGTACACGCTGCGATCGCTGACCACGTGACGCCCGCCGGCGAGTGCAGGACCGACCACTTCGTGGAGGTGCTGCGCCCGATCCGCAGCGGTGAGCAGCGCCTCGGCTCGCGAGGCCAGACCGGTGGTGGCGGTGTCGTGGAGGATCTCACGGATCCGGCCGCCGATGACGGTGCCGCCTGTCTCGCGGGTGAGGAGCGCTCCGAGGTCGTTAGCCAACAGCGCGGCGTGCGTGCTCTT
>JANOKQ010000298.1:0-3057 GCA_031419375.1 Acidimicrobiaceae bacterium | reverse complement strand
GCGCGACACCGTGATGTCGTCGAGCATGATCTCGCTGTCGGGGTGACGGCCGAGCCGGGTGAGCGTGGTGCTCAGGGCGAACGCCGCGCCGGCCTGCGGACCGCTGCGCACCACCAGCGACGGCACACCGATGGCAAGGTTACCGAGTTGCACCACGATGTCGTCGGCGTTACCCGGTGCGTCCTGCAGCGGATCGACCTTGGCGAGGGTGATCGTGTGATCGGCGGGCCGGTCGAGCAGTCCGCCGCATGACGAGCAAAATACCGACTCAGACGGGTTGCGGTGCCCGCACTGGTTGCAGAACACGGAAGCCATCGCGACGCACTCTACCCGTCGATGAGCGCACGGTATCCCGTGGCGTCAAGAAGGTTGTCGTACTGGTCCGGATCATTCATCTCGATCTCGCAGATCCATCCCGAACCGTACGGATCCGAGTTGAGCACGTCGGGCTGATCGTCGAGGGCGGTGTTGACGGCGGTGATCGTGCCCGACACCGGGGCGTAGATGTCACTGACCGATTTGGTGCTCTCGACCTCGCTCATCGTTTCGCCGGCAGCCACGACGGTGCCGACCTCGGGCACCTGCACGTACACCACATCGCCGAGGGCGTCCTGCGCGTAGGCGGTGATCCCCATCCGGATGGTGGCTGCACCGGCTGACTCGGTGCGCAGGATCCACTCGTGGTCGCTCGAGTACCGCAGTGAGTCCGGGACAGTCATGGCGCACAAAGCTAGCGGACCGCTCCCGGAAACCGGAAGCTCAGCCGGGCTCAGCGCATCATCGCAACAGCTGATGAATGCGGTCCAGGTATTCAGCCGCCAGCTGATCGGCTTGGACAGCGGTCGCGGCCTCGGCCCAGATGTGGGTGAGGGGATCTTCGGGATCGGGCAGCGCCAGCACCCACGCGTCGTCGTGGCGGATCTTCACACCGTCGATCAGTTCAGGGCTGCGTCCGCCGCGTTCCATCAGCGAACGCATCACCATCCCCTTGTGCTCCCACGGCGTCACCACACTGTGATGAACGAGGTGCACCGCAGGAGAACCATCGACCACCGCGCTCAGATCACGGCCCGATCGAGCGAGCAGGTCAAGCATCTTCAACAGCGCGGCCGCCCCGTCGAAAGCCGGCATGAAACCGGGCAGGATGTACCCGCCGGCACCGTCGGCAGCGAAGCCAACCGCTGGATCGTTGGCCGCCGACATCAGTGCCGCGGTCGACAGCTTGGTATCGACGACGTTCACCTGGTGCGCGGCGGCGATCTCGCGGGCCCGGTCGGTGATGTTGACGGGCAGGGCGATCGAGTCACCCAGGAGGTGATCGCACACCAGGTCGACGAAGGCGAGCAACGCATCGGTGTCGGTGAGTACCCGGCCGGAGTCGTCGACGAGGCGGAGGCGTTCGCCGTCGGCATCGATCACTGCGCCGAGGTTCGCGCCCGAGGCGCGCACCAGGCTGGCCACGCGCAGCAACGCCGATTCCACGTCAAAGTTCACCCGGCCCGCCGTGGACACGTACGGGTTGACGGCCAGCACGTCGGCGCCGAGCTTGCCGAGCAACGTGGGCATCACCGTGCTCGCGGCTCCGTAGGAGTAGTCGACAACCAGCTTGAACTTGGCGGCCCGGATCGCCTCGGGGGCGACGGTTGCCTCGAGCGCCACCGTGTACTCCTCCAACGCCCTCGGCGGGAACTGGATGTCGCCCACCTCCTCGGCGAGGGCGCGACGGGTATCTTCGCGCTGGAACAGGCGCTCGATCTTTCGTTGGGCGTCTTCAATGATGTCGCTGCCGGCGGCATCGAAGAAGCGCACCAGAACCCGGTCGTGATCGTCGCGGTCGAGCCGGACAGTCAGGCCGCCGACGGCGCGCGGTGAGCGAACGAGGAACCGGGTGACGGGCACACTGGCGACCTCGAGGTCGAGCACGTCGACCCCGGAGGCATTCAGCCCAGCCATCATCGCCCGCTTCAACATCCGCGCCGCACGACTGGAATCGCGCGACGTGACCACAATGCTGCCCTTGCGCAGCGAGGTGCCGTACGCCTCGGCGAGCCGCACCGCGAGCTCGGGGGTGACATCGACGTTGGCGAGGCCCTGCACACCGTCTTGACCGAAGATGCTGCGGGCCCCCTTGCTCTCCCACACGATGCTGCTGTTGACGACGGCACCGTCTTCGATCGTCTTGAACGGGTAGACCTTCACATCGCTGGCGAGCACGGCGTTGTTGCCGACGAACACCTCGTCGCCGATGACGACGCCCTCGTCGATGCGAACCCCGTTGCGGATGCTGCTGCTGCGCCCGATCACCGCACCGCGGATGGAGGTGCGCGGCCCAACGTAGACGTTGTCATGTAGGACGCTGCGTTCCACGCTGGCTTCGGTCAGCAGGCGCACGTTCGAGCCGAGCACGGTGTACGCGCCGACCCGGCAGCCGGCTTCGATCTTGCAGCCGGGGCCGATCACGCACGGTCCCGTCACGATCGCCTCGGGCGACACCTCGGCCCCTTCGCCGAGCCACACACCGTCGTTGACTGCGAAGCCGGGAACGCTGACGGCAACTTTGCCGTCGAGCACGTCGTGGTGCGCAGTAAGATACGCGTCGAGGGTGCCGACGTCCTCCCAGTAGCCCTGCAGGACCGAGCCGAACAGGCGGGCCTGTTGGGCGAGCAGTGCGGGAAACACTTCGCCCGAGAAGTCGACGCTGCGGCCCTCGGGGATGTGGTCGAAGATCTGCGGCTCGAAGACGTAGATGCCGGTGTTGATGTGATCGCTGAAAACCTGACCCCACGTGGGCTTTTCGAGGAACCGTTCGATCGAGCCGTCGTCGCGGGTGATGACGATGCCGAACTCGAGCGGGTTGGCCACTGCGGTGAGGCCGATGGTGGCAACGGCTTCATTCGCGCGATGGGCGGCGAGCAGTTCGGTCAGGTTGATGTCGGTCAGCACATCGCCGGAGATGACCAGGAAGGTCTCGTCGAGGAGATGGCGGGCGTTGCCGACGCTGCCAGCGGTACCGAGCGGGATCGGTTCGTCGGCGGCGCCATGCGCACCGGCCTCACC
>JANOKQ010000297.1:0-4761 GCA_031419375.1 Acidimicrobiaceae bacterium | reverse complement strand
ATGCGTCGTCGACTTGCTCCGCCGTGATCTCCGTCGCTCGGCCACACACGAGTGGATCGAGCGGGCCCGGGCGCTGACTCCGACCGGTCGCACCTCGGCCGAGGTCGCCTCAATTCGAAACGGCAGCCGCTCGGATTCGTCCACACGTACAAGTAGTTGAGGCGTCGTCGGATATCGAAGTCCTCGCCGGGGCTGACAAGGCCGCGCTGATCGAGGCATTGCTGGTGGCCGAATCACTCGGCTGCCCGCTGCTCTCCACCGACTCACGCTTGCCGCGTGTTCCCGGCATCACGGCCGAGGTGTTGGTCGTCTGAAGCGTGCGGCGTCCGCCCGGGTCGCTGGAGCAGCGAGGATCCAGCCTTCCTCGGCGACGACGATGGCGCGGTCCGCCTGGTTCAGTTGTGGGGCGAAATCGTGAGCGATCGCTCCTGAGCGAACTCGTGCGCCGAGGTGTTCGGCCAGCGAGATCACCTGTGCCGCATCCTTCACCTGATGCCGGGCTCGGTCAACCTCGATCGAGCTTGGCCACACTTCGGCGAACACGATCGCATCGGCACGACCGTCTGTGGGGTCGGCGCACAACCCCGTCTCGAACGGCCACACCATCACGCGGTCAGCGAGGCGGGGATCATGTCGCAGCCGATTGGCAGCCGGGATGCCGGTGAGCGTCTGGCCCCCCACGCTGCCAGCGCCTGCGAGTTGCCACATCGACAGCGGCCTCCGACCGTGGCTGGCGATGCTCCGCTCGGTCAGGCGGAACTCGGAAAGTGGACCAGTGCCAGCGTCATCGACCGCGGTGCTCGGACCGATGACATGTGGGAAGCCCGGGGCCTTCGTGCGCGACAACGATGGCGTGACATCGCGGACGGAACCGGTTCCCCAGAACGGTCCCACACCGTCACTGATGCTGGCGTTGAGAGCCGACGCAACCGCGAAGCGATTGTTGGAGTTGTCAGGGCCGTCGTGAACGGACGCGCTCAAGTGGGCCCACGTCGCCGACCACGCCACGTCGCCGACCAGCCCGGCGGCACGGGCAAAGCCCTGCGGAAATCCAAGTGAAAAATCGAAGCCCACCAGGATCCGTTCGCTGGCACGGGCGTGCAGGAGATCGGTGAGTTGCGTGACTGCGGCGCCGCGGGTCGGTGGGTTCGCCGGTGGCGTCGTGAAACCTGTTGACACGTCGTGCAGGCAGAACCAGATCGAATCAGCACCGGTAGCCGGCCGTGCCGCCGCACTCCAGTCGACCACCACGATCACATCGAACACCCGCAAAGTCTGCCGTTAATGTCGTTCTGGTCACGTCATTCCGGCTCAGCGGCGGGATTTCGTGACCAGAACGAGTGGCCGGGCGACGCGCTGGTCAACGGGGCGTGCTTCAACGACACCCGCGTCGAGGTCGCCCCGGCCTGCACTCGTCGCCCGACCGGACGTACGCTCGGGGCATGTGCCGAAACATCACGACCCTGCGCGGCCTCGACCCCGGTGCCACGACCGAGGAGATCGAGGCGGCGGCCCGGCAATATGTCCGCAAGGTGAGCGGCGTGCAGACGACCTCGGTCGCCACCGCCGACGCATTCGAGCGGGCGGTGCGCATCGTCACCGACGCCACGACGCACCTGCTGGCCGAGCTTCCGCCGCGCCGTCAACCACCACCGACGCTCCCCCCGCTACGCCGCATTGCCGCACGCTCGCGCTCGTAGCACTGTTCTGGTCACGGAATCCCGTCGTGGAGCCGGAATTGCATGACCGGAACGAGTGTCCGGCCGCGACGGGAGCGGCCCGCAGCGGGTGGAGGTGACGAACCCCTGCCGAGGTGACCCACACCGGCGTCCACGGCGGCTCCTCGTTTCTCGAACACGTCAGGTTCATCGACGCTGTCCGCAGCGGTCGACCTGCCGGGGTGACCGTCGACGACGGGCTGTGGTCGGTAGCGATGGGCGTGGCCGCGCACCGTTCGATCGACGAGGGCAGGGTGGTGCATCTCGACGAGGTGGGCAACCCCGCGTAGCAGCAGCCCCCCGAATGCCACCGGTGGTACCATACGTGGCGTGAACAAGACCACGCTCTACCTGCCCGACGACCTGAAGCAAGGCGTCGAGCGGCTGGCCCGGGCCACCGGTGTCTCGGAAGCCCAGGTCATCCGCGACGCCATCGCCGCCCGGGTGCGGCCGTTGCGGCCCCAGCCCGGCGTGTTCTCCGCCGCCGACATACGTGGTGCGGATGCCGAAACGATGCTCGAAGGGTTCGGCGAGCGGTGACTCCGGCGGCACTCATCTGCGATACCAGCGGCTTGCTGGCGTTCTTCAACGACGCCGACCACGACCATCAGCGTGTGGTGGCCGCGGTCGCCGAGGCGACCGGGCCGCTGGTGCTTTCGCCGTACGTGCTCGCCGAGCTCGACTACCTCGTGGCCAGTCGGCTGGGCGTCACCGCGGAGCTCGCGGTTCTGGAACAGGTGTGGTCCGGAGCGTTCGAGTTCCCGCTGATCGCCCCGAGCGATGTGCGCCGGATGGCGTCGGTGATCAGCCGCTTCAGCGACCAGGAGTTCGGACTCGCCGATGCCTCACTGGTCGTGCTGGCCGACATTTACGGCACCACCTCGCTGCTCACGCTCGACCACCGCCACTTCCGGGTCATCCGGCCGCTCGCCGCTGAGGCGTTCGTCCTGCTGCCGTAAACCGCAGACGCGCTGGGTGTTGCAGCCGGCGACGGGTCCTGGCGCCGGGGACCCAGTGTTGTGGCTGCGTACCACCGATAGCATTGTCGCTTGTGCCTGTGGCCGGTTTCGGCCTGGTGCGTCCGCCGGTTCGGCGGCACCCGACGCAGACGTAGAGGAACGAGAACACGAAGATGGCCAAGCGCGCATTCCCCCTGGAACGAACTCGCAACATCGGCATCATGGCCCACATCGATGCCGGCAAGACCACGACCACCGAGCGGATCCTCTTCTACACGGGCAAGAGCTACAAGATCGGTGAGGTCCACGACGGCGCGGCGACCATGGACCACATGGCCCAAGAGCAAGAGCGCGGCATCACCATCACCTCCGCCGCCACCACCTGCATCTGGAACGACCACCGCATCAACATCATCGACACGCCCGGCCACGTCGACTTCACCATTGAGGTCGAGCGCTCGCTGCGCGTCCTCGACGGTGCTGTCACCGTTTTTGACTCGGTCGCCGGTGTCGAACCGCAGACCGAGACGGTGTGGCGTCAGGCCAACAAGTACAAGGTGCCGCGGATGTGCTTCGTCAACAAGATGGACCGCATCGGCGCCGACTTCTACCGCACCGTCGAGATGGTCAAGACCCGCCTCAACGCCGTTCCCGCCGTCCTGCACCTCCCCGTCGGTGCCGGCGGGCCGGAGGCCAACAAGCCGTTCATCGGTCTGATCGATCTTGTCAAGATGAAGGCGCTGATCTGGCGCGACGAGGAACTCGGGGCGAAGTGGGACGAGCTTGACATCCCCGCCGACATGGTGGACCAGGCCAACGAGTATCGCGAGCAGCTGCTCGAAACCATCGCCACCAGTGATGACGAGGTGATGGAGAAGTACCTCGCGGGAGAAGATCTCACCGAGGCCGAGGTCAAGCGCGCCATCCGCGCCGGCACGCTGGCGTTCGACTTCGTGCCGATCCTGTGTGGTTCGGCATTCAAGAACAAAGGCGTCCAGCCGATGCTCGACGCAGTGATCGACTTCTTGCCGAGCCCGCTCGACATCCCGCCCACCCAGGGCACCAAGCCCAATCACGAAGAAGAGATCCTCTACCGCAAGCCCTCCGAGGCCGAGCCGTTCGCCGCGCTGGCGTTCAAGATCGTGGCCGACCCGTTCGGCAAGCTCACCTACTTCCGGGTCTACTCGGGCCAGATCAGCAAGGGCGAAGAGGTCTACAACTCCACCAAGGAGCGCCGCGAGCGCCTCGGTCGCATCCTGTTGATGCACGCCAACCAGCGTGAAGACCTCGATATCGCCATGGCCGGCGACATCGTTGCCGGGCTCGGTTTCAAAGACACCACCACCGGCGACACCCTGTGCGACCGCAGCAACCCGATCATCCTCGAGCGGATGATCTTCCCCGAGCCGGTCATCCATGTGGCCATCGAGCCCAAGACCAAGGACGATTCCGACAAGCTCGGCAAGGCGCTCAAGTCGTTGTCGGATGAAGACCCCACGTTCCGCGTGCGCACCGACGACGAGACCGGCCAGACCGTCATCTCCGGCATGGGCGAACTCCACCTCGAGATCCTCGTCGACCGGATGCAGCGTGAGTTCAGCGTTGACGCCACCGTCGGTAAGCCGCAGGTGGCCTACCGCGAGACGATCACCAAGGTGGTCGAGGCCGTGGAGTACCGCCACATCAAGCAGTCCGGTGGTTCCGGCCAGTTCGCAGTCGTCAAGATCACGCTTGAACCGAACCCGGGCAAGGGCTACGAGTTCGTCGACAAGATCAGCGGTGGGCGTATCCCGCGCGAGTACATCAACCCGACGAACCAGGGCATGCAGATGGCGCTGGATTCGGGCGTGCTCGCCGGCTACCCAACCGTCGACGTCAAGGCGTCGTTGGTCGATGGCCAGTACCACGACGTCGACTCGTCGGAAATGGCCTTCAAGATCGCCGGTCAGATGGCGTTCAAGAAGGCTGCCGAGATGGCCAAGCCGGTCATCCTCGAGCCGATCATGGCCGTCGAGGTGGTCACCCCCGAGGACTACATGGGTGACGTGATGGGCGACCTGTCCAGCCGCCGCGGCCGTATCGAG
>JANOKQ010000296.1:0-6232 GCA_031419375.1 Acidimicrobiaceae bacterium | reverse complement strand
GCACAAGCGGCTGACCACGAGCGCGCTTTGCGTGGCGTCGATCGCCGGTTTCTTCGACTACCCGCCGCGGGAGTGGTTCATCGGGGTGTGTCTCGTCACCCTGGTCTGGTTCCGCGAGGTGTCGGTCCCGCGCGTGATCGTGCGGCCGGTCGCCACGCTCGCGTCGGCCAGCATGTGGATCCTGATCAGTCATTTCACGGTCTGGCCGCGTCTCGTGGAAGTCATGCCCCTGGGCTGGGCTTATGTGGGGACGCTCGCGGCCGGTGTGCTGGTGTGGTTCGTCGCCGACCGGGTGATCGACGCGGCGTGCGCGCTGGCCAGGAGGACCTTCGCGAAACTCCCGGTCCGTCGCCCGACCGCCAGTGCTTGAGCCAGCCACGGTCGTCACGGCATGACGGGCCCGCGTCTCGATCGCCACCCTCCCCCTGACCGCCGAACTCCTTGGAGGAGGACATGATCCAGATCACGATTCACGGAGCCGCAGCGGCAGTCGCCGTCCTTGGAGCTGCGGCACTGGGGGTGGTGAGGAGGGTCCTGTCCTGCAGGTATACAGCGTTCGTCACTACGGGATCGAGAGCGCGACTGAGCAGTTCACCGACGAGACCGGGATCAAGCTCGAGTTCCAGACCGGCAACGACGGTGAACTCCGCGAGCGTCTCGCCGCCGTGGGCGAGGGTACCGCCGAACGACGCCTGTCGGGGCGACGCCGGGGGAAAGGGTCATGCCTTGTCGACCGGCGACGCGAAGCGTTTGCTAAAGGCGTCGCCGGGTTCGACGGCGAAGTGGTCGGGACCGAACGTGACAGTGAAGTTCTCCATGAACCCGATCTGCCCAAGGATGATGGAGGTTCCTTGGTGCGGCCACGGGTCGAGCACCCCGGCGAGTCCGTGCCATGACCGTCGAGGGTCGTTGGCCCCGACAGGAGGAATCGCTTGCAACGCGAGTTCAAACAGTCGAGCGTCGAACGCGCGGCCACCGAGCCGGATCGGGAGCGTCTGTCCCGTTGCTATTGCCGCGTCTCCCGCCGAAGCGATCACTTCTTCGGAGACAACGGTCAGCGGACCGCCAGTGTCGATCAGCGCGGTGAACGACGACCGCCGGCCCGGAACTGCGACGCGCACGGCCGCCCGAAGAACCGGTCGACCGAGCGTTCCGTGCGACTCACCGAAGTCGGTGTAGCCGAAGACCCACGCGTCAGCCAAGACCGAACACGACAGGCTCGCCGGGCACCGGGGCTCGCATGATCTCGAGATCGTCGACGTCCAGATGCTCGGCCTGGTCGATCACATCGGCCAGCTCGTCCGCCGACGCGTGGACGTGACCATCGGGATCTACGGCGACCCATTGGCCGGCCCACTGATGAAGATCCAACGTGCGAACCATGGTTGCATCGTACCCTACGAGTCGGACGTCGATTCGTGGAGCGCGGACCCGCCGTTGCCGCCGACGACTGCTGCAAGTCGACGATCCAATTTTGGTCACATCTTGGTCACGAGAAACTCAGCACGGGACGAGATTTGGCAACACGAGGTGGACACTGGGTCGTCCAGAATGTGGTGTGACCTGCGTGCAGGATTGGACCAACGATCGGTCGAGTCGACCCGCGCATCCAGAGTTCAGATCTGCAATCGCGGTCGTGGATCTGTTGTCGCTGATCGATGTGCGTGGGGACGTGCGCGGCGGGAAGCCGTGCTTCGTCGGCACGCTGATCACGGCGTACGACGTGCTGGAGTACTTGGCATCTGGCATGAGCAGTGATGAGATCGTGACCGACTTCCCCGAGCTCAGTGCTGACCATGCGCGCGCAGCGCTCAAGTTCGCCGCACTTCGAGAGCATCGGCTCGCCGCTCCGGCGTGAGGCTGCTGTTCGATCAGAACCCGTCGTGCCATCTGGGACTTCGCCGGCGTTCACGGCTATGCCATCGTGTCGAAGAACACCGACTCCCGGCAACTGGCGTTCGTGTACGGACCGCCGCCGAAGGTGACCTGGCTGCGCGTGGGGAAACGTGCCAACTCCATTATCGATGACTTGCTCCGCGCGAGCGTTGCCGAGATCACCAGATTCGCTGACTCGACGACGAGGCGTCACCAGGCAACACCAGCCAATATCGCCGGAAAGCAACTCGTCATGAAAAGGTCGAGAGTTCGATTCTCTCTCTGGGCTCCAGTGTGACCTGGTGTTGTGTGCGAATTCACGAACGCCCGAACGTGGCAAGCGCTGTCCAAGCTCCACCGACCCCACATGGGCTCAGCTGACCGTGACGGTCGCGGATTGTGGGATGGCGGTGTTGTTGCCGCCGTTGGTGGTGCCGCCGTTATCGGTGAGTTGGATCGTGATGGTGGTGGTGCCGGTGGTGCCGGATGGGGTGAAGGTGAGGGTGCCTGTGGGGCTGAGGTTCGGTTGAACGCTGAAGAGGGTGGGGTCGGCGGCGGTGATGGTGAAGGTGAGTGCTTGGCTGGTTTCGTTTCCTGGTCCAGAGGTGATGCCGGTTGCCCATCCGGTTTGGAAGTAGGGCGGGTCGGTTGAGTTGATGGTGATGTCGGGGCCAGCGGTGAAGGTGGGCCGGTCGTTGACCGGTGTGATGTTGATGGCGACGGTTGCGGTGCTGCAGAGTCCGCTGGTGTCGCAGACCCGGTAGGTGAAGCTGTCTGCACCGTTGGCGTCCGGGGTCGGCTGGTAGTTGATCGTGCCGTCGGGTTGTGGGGTTGCGGTTCCTTTGCCGGGTGACGCGACGATGGTCACACTGGTGGTATCGAGGTTGGTGTCGGTGTCGTTGGCGAGGACGTTGATGTTCGTCGGGCCGTCGTCTTCGAGCAGTGCGGGGGCGGTGTCGTTCAGCGCGACCGGTGCGGTGTTGGCGAGCGTGTAGCTCAGTCGACTGGGACGGGTTCCGCTGGCGGCGATCCAGAGGTCCTTGTGGCCCTCTTCGATCTGGAGGCGGAGCTGTCGGCCGATGGGGAAGGTGTGGGTGACGGTGCCGAGCGAGATGTCAATTCTGACCCAGTCGGCGACGCCACCGTTGTAGTCCGTGATGTGGGTGTCCGTGTGGCCGAGGGTGACGCAGCCGGTTCCGAGGTTGTTGCAGTCGTAGAGGGTGATGTCGGGGTGTCCAACTTTGCCGGGCTCGAAGTTCTCGATGGTGCTCCAGAGCTCGAGGGTGACCGGGCCGTTCAGTGCGAGTGCTGTGCCGGAGATGTTCCGGATCCAGGTCTCGGTGCCGAGTGGCCAGTCTTTGACAACAGTGATGCCGGGATTCCCGTCGAGGTCGGAATCAGGTTCGGGCGTCGCGATGGCTGGCGCAACCGCCGTCATGTTCCAGGCCCCGAGTGTCGGGGTGGTGCCGAGGTAGAGCCCGCCTGCGGCGAGACCGGAATCAACCGTGATCGTGACGGTGGTGGTCGCGGTGAGACCGGTGGAGTCGGTGAGTAGGTAGGTGAAGGCGTCGGTACCGATGAATCCGTTGGTCGGGGTGTAGGTGAAGCCACCGTCGGTGGCGAGCGTGAGAGTTCCGTTGGACGGCCCGATGATGGGTGTCGGGGTGATAGTGAGGGCGTCGTCGTCTTCGTCGTAGTCGTTGCCGATCAAACCGGGTGCCGCGATCACGCGTGCGGTGTTTTCGGCTGTGGAATAGGCATCGGCGGTGGCGACGGGTGCGTCGGATTGCGGGTTGACGGTGATCGTCACGGTGGCGGTGCCGTTGCTGCCGTTGCCGTCGGTGACGGTGTAGGTGAAGATCTCGGTGCCGTTGAAGTTCGGGCCGGGTGTGTAGTTGAACGAACCGGACCCAAGGTCGGTGACGGTTCCACGATCGATGCTGGTGGTGTCCATGGAGACGACGGTGAGTGGGTCGCCGTCGGCGTCGGTGTCGTTGGCGAGAGCAGCGACGGTCACGCCTGCGCTGTCATCTTCGTTCACGGTTGCAGTGTCGGCGATGGCGATGACGGGGTCGTTGATCGGGGCGATTGTGATGGTGGCGGTGTGGGCGAGTGAGGTGTCACTCCCACCGTTGCCGGTGCCCCCGTTGTCTGCGGCGGTGACGGTGATCGTCGCCGTCCCGTTGGCGTTCGCGGCCGGGGCGAACCTCAGCGTTCCGGAAGGGTCGATCGCTGGTTGGCTCGAAAACAGTGATGGCTGGTCGGATGTCGTGGTGAACGAGACGGTTTGTGCTGTTTCGTCGCTGGGACCGGGCAGGAGCGTGAGGGCCCATCCTGTGATCGTTGATGGGCCACTGTCTTCGTTGACAGTGGTGTTGCCGTTGTCCGCGAACTGCGGCGGATCATTGACAGGGGTGATGATGATTGTGGCGAGGTGCGCGACCGAGGTGTCGTGTCCGCCGTAATTGGTGCCGCCGTCATCGACCGCGGAGACCGTGATGGTCGTTGAGCCGTTGGCATCGGCGGCGGGCGTGAAGGTCAGCGCGCCGTTGGTGTCGATGGCAGGAAGAGTCGCGAACATCGTCGGCTGGTCGACGGTCACGGTGAAGCCGACGTTCTGTGCGGATTCGTTCGACGGTCCCGCCGAGATCCCGCTTGCCCATCCGGTGATCGCGGCCGGGCCGCGGTCCTCGGCCACATTGATCGTGCCGGCATCGAGGAAGCGGGGCGGGTCGTTTCGTGCCGCGATCGTGAACGTGAGCGTCGCGGTGTCGCAGATGTTGGTCGTCTCGCACACTTGGTAGGACATGGTGTCGACGCCGTATGCGTCTGGGTCTGGTTGGTACCGGAGTTGCTGCGCGACGATTTGGGCAGACCCCATCCCAGGTGGGCCGATGATGCTGATCGCGTCGTTTGTGATGTTGCCGTCGGCGCTGGTGTCGTTGCCGAGGACATCGATGTCGACTGATGGGGACTCCTCGATCAGGTGCGCACGGTCGTCGCGTGCAGTCGGGGATGGACTCGCTGGTACCAACGGCGGAGTCAGCCTTGAGGGCGGTGGCGGGCTGGCGCCAAGGATGGAGACGTAGACCGTGGCCTGCCCCCGTCCGCCATTGCCGTCCTCGATTGTGTACGTGAAGCTTGTCTGCGCGTTCGAATCGGCGGGCGAGTGGAAGGTGACGCTATTCGCGGTGAGGACGACCTCGCCTATGCGTGGTGGGGTCACTGAGACGATCGTCAATGGTTGATTCTCGTCGTCGACGTCGTTGCCGAGGACATCGATCGCTTCGGCGGCACCCGCCTGGGTGGTCACGTTGTCGTCTGACGCGTGCGGAGGACTGTCGACCGCTGTGACTTGGACGGTGACCGTGCCGCTCGCCACGGCGGCGTCACTGTCGGCGATGTCGTAGTGCAGCTGCAATGTGCCGACAAAGTCGTCGGCTGGTTGGAAAAGAACCGTGTTATCGGAAGTCAGTGTTGCGGTCCCGCCGTCGAACGACGAGACGGGGCTCACGGCAGTGAGCATCGGCCGATGATCCTCCACGTCGGTGTCGTTCGAGAGTACGTCGATCGTGACCGCGGTCCCTTCGGGCGTGGTGGCGCCGTCCGGCAAGGCAACTGGCGTGTCGTTCACGGGTTGCACGTCAACATCGATCCGCGCGGTGGAGCATCGGTCGTTCCAACAGGCTCGATACTCACCAGTCGTGCGTCCAGACCAGTTGTCATCTGGGATCAACACCGAGGGCGAGGCAGGATCGAGGCGGAGGTGGTCCGGCACGACCGTGACGGTCATGTTGGTCGGTGCATCATCACCGGCGTTCGTCACGTCGAGTGTGACTCGTTGATCTTCCAGCCCCCGGATCACCAAGGGCAGCGCGACCGGGGAATCGGCGAAGGCGACCACCGGTGGGGGCACGGGACTCGGTGTGGGGTCATTCCCGGTAAAACCGCCGGCCACGGCGATCCCGACCGACAGGAGCGACGATGCAACCGTAGCGGCGGCAGTACCGATCGGGACGTTACCAAGCACCGGCGCCTGCGCCAGCCACGACAATGGGCCCATGACGAGGCGGAGTTTGCCGACCGCGATGTTCAAGAACGCGCGCACGACGCTGGCGTCGAAGTGCGTACCGGCACAACGCAGCAGCTCCGCTCTCGCGGCCTCCGGCGTCATTGCCTTCTTATAGGAACGCACCGAAGTCATCACGTCGAACGCATCGGCTACAGCGACGATCCGTCCCGACAGACTGATCTGTTCCCCCGCCAGCCCGAACGGATATCCCTTGCCATCCCACCGTTCGTGATGCTGACTGGCAGCGTCGGCCCATTCGCCCAGCCACGGTCGGAGCGGCTCGAC
>JANOKQ010000295.1:0-3676 GCA_031419375.1 Acidimicrobiaceae bacterium | reverse complement strand
GGTGGCGACTCGATCGATGACTGCGATGCCCTGCGGGCGGGAGCGACGCGCGCGGTGCTCGGTCACGGCGTGCTGGCCCCCTCGACGATCGGCACGTTCTTGCGGTCGTTTACGTGGGGTCATGCCCGCCAGCTCGACAAGGTGTCAGGTGTGCTGCTCGGGCGGGCGTGGACGGCCGGGGCGGGGCCCGGCGACACCGCGGTGACGATCGATATCGACTCGTCGATCCATGAGACGTACGGGTTACACAAACAGGGTGGATCGAAATTCACCCACACCAAGGTGCGCGGCTATCACCCGTTGTACGCGGTGATAGAAGGCACCGGCGACATCGTTCATTCCCGGCTCCGGGGCGGCAACGCCAACTCCGGGCGTGGCGCCGCCACGTTCCTCGCCGAGACGTTCAACCGGGTCCGTGCCGCCGGCGCGACCGGGCCGCTGACCTTGCGCGCCGATTCCGGGTTCTACGCCGGCGCGGTCGCCACCGCGTGCCGCGAAGCCCAGGTCAGGTACTCGATCACCGTCAAGCAGAACCCGGCGATCCGCAAAGCGATCGCCGGGATCCACGACACGGCGTGGACGGCGATCCCGTACTTTCTTGACGGCGCCGATGTCGCCGAGTCAAGCCCACCCCCGGGTCGCAACTCGCCCTGTTCGTCGAGTACTCCTATCACGCGTTCGTGACCGACCGCGACGGCGACACCCTCGAACTGGAAGCCGGCCATCGCCGACACGCCGTCGTCGAAGACGCGATCCGTGACCTCAAATACGGTGTCGGGCTCAACCATTTCCCCTCAGGCAAGTTCGGTGCCAACGCGGCCTGGCTCAACTTCAACGTCACCGCCCACAACCTCGCCCGCTGGACCAGCCGCATCGGGCTCGGTGAAACACTGATCGCCGCCGGCACCTGCGCACCCCAGGGCGGATCACCCGTTCCGCACGCAAACTCACCCTGCACCTCCCCGAACGGTGGCCATCGGCCGAGCAATTCAACAACTCCCTCGCCCGGCTCCGCAGCATCATCCTCATCACCTGAACCCGGCCACCTTGCGGCGCACCCGAACATCGCCGGCGCCAGACAGCCGAACCACCCAAACAGGCTCGCTTCGCCACACCCCACCACAGGCCGATCTGACCCCACCGACCCGCCAGCCGCACCCACACTGCACCGCCCGCCCCGATCCGAGCCCGCCACGGCGACCACCCGAGCCGGGCGGTGGATTAGGGGGTAAGACTGGAACTCGTTCCTACATCTAGACCCTCCCCGGCCGCATCGAGTGCTACCAGGCACTTCTCGTGGTGGAGACGATGCCGTTCGACTTCGCGCCCTTGCGCATTCAGGACCTACGCCACACCGCCGTGTCGGTGGTTCTCGATCGCTACGGACACCTCTACCCGCAGCACGACCTCGATCTGCTGTCAGCGATGGAAGCCAGAACAAGCGTCGGCCCGCGAAGTAGCGGCGATCGTCAGACGTGAACGACTCGGGCGGCGATGTCGAGCACGGACAGCAGCCGGCGTATGTCGTCAGGATCCGAAGTGAGGATCGCGACGTCGTCATGGCGAGCGACCCCGGCGGCAGTGATCGCGACTGAGGCATCGATGACGTCGGCGGTACCTGCTCGCCCGCACAACAATCCCGCGGCACGCGCCACCACACCATCGAGTGGGACCTCGTCGCAATGCGACAACGCCCGTGACAACAACGCCTGACGGCGGCCGTCACGCCATGCTTGCGCGATGACGCCCGCTGGCACTTGCACCGTGGAAGCGTCGTCAGCGGCAACCCGAAGCATGGCCCACGCGGCACGGTCGTTGCGGTCGAGCGCGATCAGTGCGCCGGCGTCGAGAACGAGCGCCGTCACGCCCCAACCCGCGCTCGGGCCGCGGCGAGCTCGGCCTCATCGAATCCGCCGTGCTCTGCCTCCCACGCCGCGACCGCCTCTCGAAGACCGCGTGCCGTGAGCTGTCGCCGAGCTGCGTCGGCCAACCACGACGACACGTTCTGCGCGTCGGCATCTGCCGCATCGCGTACTGCAGCGGCGAGTTCGGTTTCGAGCGAGACGGTGATTCGTTCCACGGACATGTGGAAATCATACTTCTTCATACCCGCCACGGCGACCTCACCCTCGCCCCGATCGCCGGTGCGGACAGATCACACTCCCCGCCGAATATGTCGCCGAGCATGTGCGGCTCGGCTACGCAGCCAACGAAAATGGGCACCCAATCCGACACCGTCACTGGCAGCTTCGAACTCGCCTCGCGAGCAACCACCTGCCGCAACCTGTACCTAGTGGTGCCGCGCATTAGTTCGTTGAACGTGGGTCATGCTGGGCGGGTGGCGTCGTAGACCCATTTGAATGGGCTGACGGTTCCCCAACCGATCAAGCATGGGTCGAATCGTTCTTCGGGCACCTCAAAATCGAGCACCCCCACCTCGAACTGATCGCCGACATCACGTGCTACGCGCCGAACTCGCGATCCGCCGCAGGCACTACAACGCCATCCGCCTTTCTCATGGCACCCTGGGCGATATCCCACCCGTCGAGTTCGAGCAGGCGTGGCATGCCGCCCAGCTCGTTGAGGCCACGTCGTGATCCCGTCAGGTAACGATCCGGTAACGATCCCGTGCCCGGTGTGCGCCACGCCGTTCGCGCCGGTCGGGAAACGAATCTACTGCTCCGACACCTGCCGGGTTGCCGGGCACCGCCGCCGGCGTCGGGTCGGACACGACCCCACACCCGTGACAGTGCCCGCACCGTCAGCCGCCTCGCGGCGGGCGGTCACCGTCTACGAATGCGACACCTGCGAGATCCGACTGCTCGGTGAGCAACGCTGCCAATGCGGGCTGTTCATGCGCAAACTCGGCCCCGGCGGGCGCTGCCCCAGCTGCGACGACATCCACACCATCAACGAACTACTCGGCCGATGAACCAGCCCTCGACAACCCGCCCAACCTCGGGCACAATGACACCAAGCCCGCCCAACCAGCAGGCTTAACACCCAAACCAACGAGCCTCCACCAAACCCAGTGGGATTCAAACGTCGCTGTACGAATTTCGAGGACACGGCGACGGTGACACGCCGCAGCGGCAATTGCGCCGGACGGGCACGCGGTAGTCCGTGACCGCTACTCCGGACCGATGTTAAGAAGCGTTGTGCTCGAGTTCGTGTTCGACGGCTCGGCGAATCCACGATGAGATCGACCGATCGTCGGCACCGGCGGCGTTGCGGATCCTGTCGAGCGTCTCGGGTGGGAAGCGAACCGGCACGAGCTCGGTGAGTTTCGAAGCGCGGCGTCGGGCCGGGCCTTGAGGAGTTTGGTTCTCAGGGTCGGCGTAATAATCGTGTTCTTCTGTTCGAGTCATTTTCTTGGTCATCGGTCCTCCAGGTATCGGTCGGCGAGGTGCTTGGCAGCGACGTAGCAGCCAATCGGGCGGCAGCGGGTCGAATCATTCGAGTTGGATGGGGCGAGCGGGACCACCAAGATCTCGCCGTGGACTTCGGCCACCATCAACCAGTCTGCTGGCGGTTTGGCTGGGTAGAAGAGCGGGTCGGATTGCCAGACATCTTGAATGTCGTCGATTCCCAGTCCGGCGTGTTTGAACAGGTGGGCTGCTTGCCTGTCGATCTCGAACGGGTCGTTGTCGTCGAGTTGATCGAGATCGAACAGCTC
>JANOKQ010000294.1:0-2419 GCA_031419375.1 Acidimicrobiaceae bacterium | reverse complement strand
CGAGGCGCTTTGCCGCCCGTTCAACACCGACAGCCCCGGTCCCACGGGCGGGCACGCTGACATCGATCAACGACACACTGATAGGTCGACTGAGACGGGACAGTGGTCAGATCGGCCGGAGTCGATCCAGGTCTCCACTGTTCCGACTGCGACCGCCGTCAGAGCTGGTAGGAAAAGTGACGAGCAGAAGATGTAGTCGCAGTGATACTCGTATGGCATCCGTCCCGGCCCGATCCATCTCAGCGTCGGCGGCTCCTGCGATCCATGCACGACACCGTGATGATGGTGGAACGCAGATCGGGCACCGAGGGCGTGCACCGTTTCGAGGTTGCGGCGGTGAAGACGAGCAGACGGCCCCTGGAATGAGGCGTTGAGGTCACCCCCGAAGATCACGGGGCTCGTCTCGATCACGGAACTCCATCGTTGCAGCACATCTGCGAACTGTGCTGCGTAGCTTGGCCGGCCGTCCCCGCTCCGCTTCACCGTCCAGACTGCGAGCAGCGTGAACGTCACCTCGCCGTCTGGAGACGTGATCGAGACAGGCAGGCACCACGGACGTGGGTCGTGTTCTGAAAGAGGATCAACCGTCCAGCCGTTGAAGCCGAAGACGCCGAGACCTTTGGGCGGGTACTCGCCACGCCACGCGAACGACACGCCCGGTTCGTGCGCCAATCGGACCGATTCCGCACACTCCGCGACGACGAGCACATCGCACGCCAACTCGGCCACCGCATCGCGCTTCGCGTCGAGCCGCTGCCGACAGTTCCAGATCCCGACCCGCACCGTCATCGCCGCAGCCTACGCTCGGGGTCGTCGCGGTGCCGGAACGGTCACCTCAAAATCTCTGTCACACCCCTTTGCGATGATGGGGTTGTAGCTCAGCGGTATGTGGCGGGTGATACCTGTTCCAACGGTTGAGGGTCAAGTCGCTCGTTGCCCCGGGCGCATTCGATGACCTCGGTTGTCGACGGCTATGTCAGGTAGTTGTCCGTACCGATCATGTGATGTGCCCCGCCGGCGGTGGGGCCGAATAGGGGGTGGTGGTGGTGGTGTCCACGATCATTGACGACCACGAGATCGTCGTTGCTGGGGATCTGTCCGACGAGGAGGTGGTGGTGTGGTGCCGGGCGATCGAGGACCGTCGTCGCGCCGATCTTGCCGAACACGTTCGGGTGCTCGGCGAGTTGGAGCGCCGCAAGCTGTACTACGCGGACGGTCACCGCGATCTGGCCGGGTTCGGGCGGGCGGAATACCGGTGGTCAGATCGCGACGCGAAAGCGCACCGCGACCTGCAACGGCTGTGCCGCCAATGCCCGCAGGTACTCGATCAACTCGCGATGAGCCGGCTCGGCACAGCGCAAGCGTTCCTGCTCGCCCGGTTGTCTCGCGCCCCGCGAGTCGGCGCCTATGTCATCGACCAGATCGACGATTTCGTCGATCACGCAGCACGGCTGTCGTTTCTGCAGTTCGAGCAGTACGTGATCGCCTGGAAATGCCTGATGGACCAAGACGGACCCGACCCTGACCGCGCTCACCGCCACAGGAAGGCATCGCTGTCCCAGGCCGGCCTGCACGGCCGTTTCTGTGCGGAAGGTCCAGCGGTCGACTATGTGCAGCTGAAAGCGTTGATGGCCCGTTTCGAACAGATCGAGTTCGATCGCGACTGGGCCGCCGCGAAACAGCAGTGGGGCGACGACGTCTGCGCCGACAAGCTCGCCCGCACACCCAGCCAACGCCGATACGACGCCTTCCAAAACCTGCTCCAACACGTGAGCCTGCCAACCCTCACCGACGCCTACCTCCAAACACCCAACCCCGATGGCGACACGGACAGCGACACCGAAAGCGACACCGAAAGCGACACCGATCACCGTGACTGCGCCGATGCGGGTGCCAACACGGGTGCCGGTGGCCGCGCGAATGCGGGTGCCGGTGCCGGACAGCAGAAGCGGCCGGTCGAGGTGACCGTCGACATCGTCATCGATGGCGACAGCTTCCTTCACGGGCTCGAACAACTCCTGGGAATCAGCGGGTTCCAACAGGACCGCACACCATTCGGACCCGACCGGGCGTTCTGTCACAGCTTCGACGGCGACCCGATCTCGTTGCGCGACACCGTCATCGCCGCGCTCGCCGGCAAAGTACGCATCGTGGTCCGCGGTCGCGACGGAGTCCCCACCGCGATGAGCTCAGCCACACGACTGTTCACCGGCGCATTACGCGACGCGGTACTGATGACCGCCACCCACTGCACCCACGCCGGATGCATCGTGCCAGCCACCAGATGCCAAATCGATCACATCCACCCGCACCACCGCGGTGGCCCCACCGAGGTCCACAACGGAGACGTCGCCTGCGGGCACCACAACAGATGGCGACACCGCTCCAACGCCAAAGTCGTCCGCCTCGCCGATGGCAC
>JANOKQ010000293.1:0-3372 GCA_031419375.1 Acidimicrobiaceae bacterium | reverse complement strand
TGGCGCGGGGGTGCAGTACGCCGCGGCTGCAACACCCCCCCCGCCGAAAACACGCCCCCCGCCGCCAACAAGCCCCCCGCCGACAACACGCCCCCCGCAGACCGCCCCGCCCGACGAGCACGAGCGTGGGCGAGGCAACGGCAACCGCAAGAACGACGACGACTGACGCGTCGTGCCAACTCCGACGTCGGAAAGTTCGTGGTCGGCAAGCGACACCAGCGACGCCGGTGTACAGTGGCGAGCGCGTTTCCCCAGGGTGCTCGACAGCCCTGGTAGACGGGCGTGTAGCTCAGTTGGTTAGAGCGCTACCATGACACGGTAGAGGTAGCAGGTTCGATCCCTGTCACGCCCACCACGAACCCCCAGGTAGCAGGCCCGCCGACACGGCGGACGCCTCCCCGGAAAAGGCTTCAGAACGAGACGTTGCGGTGGTTCCGCTGCACCGGCTCGCTGAGATCTGGTAACGCTGCGGTGACGTCGGCGATGAACGCGTGGCTCCCGCCGAGATAGGTCCATTCGAGATCGGTGTCGGTGGCCACGAACCATTGCCGGTCGCCGGGCCACCACAGATCAGGGACCTGGAGCCCGCTCCCTCCAGGCTCCACGATGCGGGGCGCCGCATGAAGCGGTCCGCACACGAGGTAGTAGCGACGATTCGGCAAATCGAACAGCGGCACGTTCGCAAGGCCGTGATGTATCCGACGGGCTCGCCTGAGATCGACGAGACGAGTTCGGTGTCGTAGCCAAACTCGGACCAGCCTCGCCGACAAACCGCCACCGCTCACGGGGTACCCCGTTCTACCGCCGGCCCATCCGTAGCCCTCCCAGATAGCGAACCAGATCCGATCTGGTGTGGTCGTATGCCGCTCAGCCAGGCTCGCGATTGTCGAGATGAGCCCGACATCGTTGCCGTGCCGGTTCTGGATCCGCTTGTGGCGTACGAGCAGATACTGCTCGAAACCGTCGGGTACGAGCCCTCCTACGGTGCCGAAATCGCCCAGCAGCGATGCGATCCACGCTGCCGACTCGGTGTCCGCTGGTGGGGCGACTGCGCTACCGAAGATGGTCACCTGAGCACTCTGCCAGTCGGACGCTGCGCAGCTCGTCTGAAATCCCTCGGAAGCCCTCCAGCAGTACCGCTCCGGAGAACCGCCGGGGGTCGATCGGAACGAGAAACCAAGCGGCGGGTCGCTTCGAGGTCAAGAATCTGACTCCAAGCGGAACATGTTGGTCGGGTGCGGCATCGTTGGTGATGTGAGAGCGATCAGCGACTCGGATGCCGGCGGCGACATTGCTGCTCGCGCGCCGTTCGACGAGTTCTTTCGCCGCGAGTATCCAGCCTGCATTCGGCTGGCGTGGCTGTTGAGTCACGGCTCGATCGATCACGAAGACATCGCCCAGGACGCCTTCGTCGGCGTGCAACGCCGGTATGAGGCGTTGGAGAATGCGGCCGCGTACCTACGGGTGTGTGTGGTGAACGGTTGCAGACAGCATCATCGCCGCTTCCAGCGTGAGGCGGCCAGAACGCGACGGGTCGCAGCCGAGTGGGCTGACGCGGATTCGAGCGACGTCGGGCTGCTGAGCGCAATTGGTTGTCTCCCGTACGACAAGCGTGCAGTCCTCGTGCTCCGGTACTGGTCGGATCTGCCAGACAACGAGATCGCGTCGCTTCTCCGGATACGGCCGGCAACTGTGCGCACCCGCCACCACCGGGCGCTCAACACCCTGCGAAAGGACTGGAACCGTGACTACTGACCCGCTTGCCGACAAGATTCGTGAGGTCTACAGGCGCGCGGCAGACCGAGCGCCGGCAACGACGCCGCTCAGGATCGAGGCTGTGGGATACAAGCCCACTCGGCGAGATAGAAGCCCGCGTCTAGTGTCGATCGCCGCTGCGGCGCTCGTCGTGGCCGGGCTTGGATCGATCCAGATGATCACACGCGACCGGTCGCGAACACCGTTGATCGCAGAGACGGCGGTCGATCTCGGCCCGGTGGGCCAGTTCCCGGTGGGCTCTGTCACCACCGTTGAGGTTCATCGAATGTTCGTCGTCAACGATGACGCTGACGGGATCATCGCTTTCGGCGACAGCTCCCCGCACCTCGGTTGCCGACTGGTCCAGCGCGATGACATCGTCGAGGCGGCGGAACGCACAGATAATCCCGACGTTGCATTCTTTGACCCGTGCCACGGCAGCTCGTTCGATCGACACGGCACCAAGATTGGTGGACCGGCGGCGAGGGCGATGTCGCGGTACCGCGTCGACATCAGCACCGGGCAGGTGATCGTCGACACCTCGTTGCTGATCCCTGGCCCGTGGGTTGCAGGCCTCGAAGGCGGGGTGCTGCCACGGAACCCATCCGGCATCGTCGATGAGACAGCGATCACATGGCGCCACACCTGGGCGTTGGTCACCGAACGATTTCCGGGCGAGATGCTGGTCACCCTCGGCACGTTTCACGACCCCGACACCGGCATCAGCACCATCGAGTTCACCTACGACGGCCTTGATGGCGAACTGCTCGCATTCGACCCCAACGGGACCGCACCACCAGCGATCGATCCCAACCAGATCCGCCGAAAGTTCACAACGTCGTCAAGCACCATCACCACGTTCGGTCCTCACGATGATTGGAACACCCAATCTGGACGGCTGATCGCCAACGATGGCACCGTCTTGCAGATCGTCATCACGACGCCGATCAGCATCAACGGTCCACCGCCGAACACCCCACTGGCTGCGCTGAACGCCATCCCCGATCTGCTTCATGCCACCTACGCCAGCCTCGCCTGACGCCCCTGCCCGCTGCGCAGCGACATCAGGGGTACCGCGGGCGGCAGGGCCGGCCTTGTGATCTGCGTGCCCGGTTGCACCGGTTCCCGGGTCCGGGAAGGTGCTGCGTTCATCCGTCTCCGTTCCAGCGTCGTGGGGTGACAGTCGCGGGCGCGCGAATCAGATGAGGTTGTGGGAGGCAGCGATCTGGTGCTGGACGACATGGGTGCCGAGGATCATCGACTGCTGATCACCCGACGGCCCAGAACCTCTGAATGGCTCGGCCGCCTGGGTTGTCTCCCACTGCTCGAAGACGTTGATCCGCTCGAGGTCGAGTAAGTCGGGGGACAGGCTGAAGTCCACGCAGCCCGGCGTTGCGCGCGCCGCTTCGACCACCGCACGACACGCCTCCAGGTAGGTGTCCCGGTGGTCCGCGGCGACCCTGAGCCAACCAGCAACGACGATCATCCCAACGACATTAGGACGCCGACGCCTTGCACAAACGCCCGCCCCATGCGCCGACCGGCGGCGGGGTGGTCGAGGCCGTTCGCGGTCGCGCGAGGATGGGCCCGTGGACCTCTTCCACTTCAGCCACGATC
>JANOKQ010000292.1:0-4742 GCA_031419375.1 Acidimicrobiaceae bacterium | reverse complement strand
GCCGTTTTACCGCTGGACGTTCGATATGTCAACAATATTTCGACATTGCACAAAATTGACGAAAGTGCTTGACTGTTCCCGATGGTGTCCAGCAAGGAACGAACCGAACCCGTGCCGCCGGCGCGGCATCGCTCGGCTCTCGCCGCGCTGACGCGCGCCGAGCAGGTGTACACGCAACTGCGCGCCGACATCTTGGCCGGGCGACTCCTGCCCGGTACCAAGTTGCGATCGGCCGAGCTCACCGAGCGCTACGACTGCAGCACCAGCGTGGTGCGCGAGGGGCTGACCCGGCTGGCCGAGCAGGGCCTGGTCCAGGCCGAACCGCAGCATGGGTTCCACGTCACCTCGCTGTCGGTCGACGACCTCGAAGATCTCACCACCGCGCGCTGCGAGCTCGAAGGTCTGGTGCTGCGGATGTCGATCGAACACGGCGACATCGCATGGGAGAGCAGCGTGGTCGCTGCCAATCACGTGCTCGAACGCACACCGATCTACCTCGACGGTGACCGTGCGTTGATGAGCGAGGAGTGGACCCGCTGCCACGCGCGCTTTCACGAAGCGCTCCTGGCAGCGTGCCCGAACCAGCGGCTCCGCACGATGGCGTTGTCGCTGCGCGACGCAGCCGAACTGTACCGTCGGTGGTCCGGCCCGGTGGGCCACGACGAGGCCCGCGACGTTCCGGGCGAACACCGAGATCTGGTGGATGCTGCACTGCGCGGCGATGCCACCGAAGCCGTGCGGTTGTTGGAGGAGCATCTCCGCCGCACGACCCGGGCGCTTGGCGCGCGGGACCGTGCTGACATCACCGGCTAGCACGAGCCGACGAAGTAACACACAACCACAAGGGGGAAGCACAACATGGACGAGCAGATTTGGCCGGTAACACCGGTCTACGGTCGACGCCGGATTCTGGTACTTGGCGGGGGAGCTGCGGCCGCAGCATTCCTCGCTGCGTGCGGCAGCGACGAAGCAACACCGGCACCCGCCGGTGACACCACGTCGGCGCCAGCAACCGACGGCACGACAGCGGGCACCACCGCTGGCACGCCCGCCCCAGGCTCCGACACCACCGTCGCCTCTGGCGGCACCGCGCCGGCGCCCGCTGGCGGCACCAACGCCGCCAAGTTCGGCGGCGGGGGTGGCGACGGCACCGTGAAGATCGGTTTCACCGCACCGCTGACGGGCCCGCTCGGAGGCTTCGGTGAGGCCAACGACTTCATCCTCGCCGGTGTCAAGGCTCTTACCGCCGACGGGATCATGCTCGGCGACAAGTCGTACACGGTCGAAATCATCCAAGCCGACACCGAATCGAGTAGCGACACCGCGGCGTCGAAAGCCGGCGAGCTGATCCTTGACGATGGTGTCGACATGATGCTGGCGATCGCCACGCCGGAGATGATCAACCCCGTTGCCGACCAATGTGAAGCCAACGGCGTGCCGTGCCTCAGCACGCTCGCCCCATGGCAGCCGTACTTCTTCGGCCGTGGCGGCGATCCCGCTGTGGGCTTCGACTGGACGTACCACTTCTTCTGGGGTGCCGAGCAGCTCGTCGGCGTGTTCGTCGACATGTGGGACACGATCGACTCCAACAAGAAGGTCGGTCTGCTGTGCCCGAACGACCCCGACGGCAATGCGCTCGCCTCGCCCGAGACCGGCTTCCCCGCCGGCGCAGCCGCCGCTGGGTACACCGTGGTCGACCCGGGCCGCTTCGAGACGCTGACCACCGACTTCAGCAGCATCATCGGCCAGTTCAAAGATGAAGGCGTCGAGATCGTGGTGGGCATCCCGATCCCACCCGACTTCGCCACGTTCTGGACCCAGGCAAACCAGCAGGGGTTCAACCCGAAGCTGGTCACCATGGCCAAGGCAGTGCTGTTCTCGGCGGCCGTCGAGGCGTTGGGCGACATCGGTGACGGCTTGGCCAGCGAGATCTGGTGGACACCGAATCACCCCTTCGCCAGCTCGCTCACCGGTGACAAGGCGCTCGACTTGTCCAACCAGTACCAAGAGGCGACCGGCAAGCAATGGACGCAGTTCGTCGGGTTCGTGCATGCACTGTTCGAGGTGTGCTTCGACGTGCTGGCCCGTGCCGGCAGCACCGACAAGCAGGCCATCGCCAATGCCGCAGCCGCGACGCAGCTCGACACCATCGTCGGGCCGGTGCAGTACGGGGCCAACGGTGTACCGAAGAACATCAGCCCGACATCACTGGTCGGCGGCCAATGGCAAGCCGTCGATGGGGGCGAGTTCCCGTTCGACCTGCTGGTCACCAACAACTCGCTGTCGCCGGAGATTCCAGTCAACGGCACTCTGACAGCTCTTGGCTGAGATCAGCGCCACCTGAGATGGCGGTTCTGCTTTCTGTTGCCGGGGCGAGCAAACGCTTCGGGGCATTGCGCGTCGTCGACCAGTTCACGTTCGACGTTGCCGAGGGAGAGGCCCTCGGCATCGTCGGGCCGAACGGGGCGGGCAAGACCACGTTACTCAACCTGGTCGCGGGCGATCTGCGCCTCGACACCGGCACGATCTCCTTCGCCGGCCAGGACATCACCAAGGTGTCAGCGCACGCTCGCTGCCACCGAGGAATCGGCCGCACCGCACAAATCCCGCGGCCCTTCGTTGGGCTCACGGTCTTCGAGAACGCGCTTGTCGGGGCCACGTTCGGGCGACGCGGACGGGTGTCTGCGGGGAAGAAGGAAGACATTGCCGCAGCCGCGCTCGAGCAGGCCGGCATGCTCGCTCAGGCCAATGTGGTCACCGCAGCGTTGACGCTGCTCGATCGCAAGCGGCTCGAATTGGCACGTGCGCTGGCGACCCAGCCGCGACTGCTGCTACTCGACGAGATCGCCGGTGGGCTCACCGAAGGCGAGGTTTTAGAACTGGTCGAAACGATCAAACGCATCCGCGCGTCCGGTGTCTCGATCGTGTGGATCGAACACATCGTGCACGCGTTGTTGCGGGTCGTCGACAGGATGATGGCGGTCGACTCCGGCCGCAAACTGATCGAAGGAGATCCGCGCGAGGTGATGGCCTCGAGCGAGGTTCGCTCTGTGTACCTGGGCGATGATCTGGGCGACGATCCGGCTGGCGAGTCATGACCGAGCTGCTGCGCATCTCTGCGCTCGATGCCGGGTACGGCGACTTCCAGGCACTGTTCGGGATCGACTTGCACGTTGCCGAGGCCGAGACCGTTGCCATCATCGGGGCCAACGGTGCCGGCAAGTCGACACTGCTGAAAGCCATCGTCGGCCTCGTGCAGCCGATGCGCGGCGACGTGCACTTCGCCGGCGCATCGATCGCTGCGGTACCGACCCACAAGCGTGTGGCCCAAGGGATCGCGCTGGTTCCGGAAGGTCGTCGCATCTTCGCCTCGCTCACGGTTGAGGAGAACATCGTCATCGGTGGCGACATCTCACGGCCCGGACCATGGAACATGCAGGCGGTGCTCCAGGCCTTCCCGTTGCTCGTGCCGTTGTTGAAACGAACGGGTGAAGGGCTCTCCGGCGGCGAACGCCAAACGTTGGCCATTGCCAGGGCGCTGATGTCGAACCCGCGACTGTTGCTGCTCGACGAGGTGTCGCTCGGCCTCGCCCCGATCGTGGTGCGTCAGGTGTACGAGGCCATTCCGTTGATCAAAGCGCAGGGCACCACGGTGCTGGTGGTGGAACAAGACGTCAACCAAGCCCTCGCGGTCTCCGACCGTTTCTACTGCCTGCTCGAAGGGCGAATCGCTCTGGCTGACGTACCAGGCAAGGTCAGCAAGGACCAGATCACCGAGGCCTACTTCGGCATGTCGACCGTCGACGGAGCGCACTGATGGTGTGGGTCAACGCCGTTGTCCAAGGCATTCTCCTCGGCGGCCTGTATTCGCTGTTCGCGACCGGGTTGTCGCTCGCATTCGGGGTGATGCGCTTCGTCAACCTGGCCCACGGCGACGTGGCCATCTTCTGGGCGTTCATCGCGCTGTCGACTGCCAACACCTTCGACGTCCACCCGTTGATCACCCTGTTGATCGTGGTGCCCGCCGCGTTCGTCGTGGGGTACGCGCTACAACGGCTGGTGTTCGACCGCGTGGTCGGGGTCGATCCAGCGTTCCAGATCGTGGCCACGTTCGGCCTCGGCGTCGTCATCCAGAACGCGCTACTCGAGAAGTACACCGCCGACACCCGTGGGCTCAACGTCGGGCGCCTGGAGACGGCTTCAATCAAGATCAACGACACGATCGGCATCGGGTGGATGCCATTGATCACGCTGGGGTGCGCGGTCGCGGTGCTCGGCGGCTTGGCCCTGTTCATCAACCGCACCAAGCTCGGCCGGGCGTTCCGGGCAACCTCTGACGATGCCGACGCCGCTCGGTTGATGGGCATCGACGTCCGTCGCGTGTTCGCCGTTGCGATGGCGCTGGCCATTTCCACCGCCGGGTTGGCCGGAGTCCTGCTCGGAGTGCGCGGTTCGTTCGCCCCGTTCAGCGGGCCCGAGAACCTGATCTTCGCGTTCGAAGCCGTCGTCATCGGCGGGCTCGGTTCACTGTGGGGAACCCTCGCCGGGGGGATCACGCTGGGGGTCGCCCAACTACTCGGCAATCAGATCGACCCGCAGTGGGGGCAGCTCACCGGCCATGTCGTGTTCCTCGCCGTATTGGCGATCCGACCCACTGGGATGTTCGGAAAGGCGACCCTTCGATGAGCCCGACGCCCCCGACAGTCGGGCCCGGCGTCGTCCGGGTGACCCGCGGAACCACC
>JANOKQ010000291.1:0-4049 GCA_031419375.1 Acidimicrobiaceae bacterium | reverse complement strand
CGAAATACTTCCCGCCGGTCTCGCGGATCGACGCCGCCTTCGGTGACCGCAACCTGGTGTGCAGCTGCGAGCCGCTGGAGGCATACCGCTGAGCGATACCGTGAGATCATGGCTGACACTTGCGTACCAGGATCAAGCTCAGGATCAGGCTCTGGATCAAGCTCCGGTTCGGGACCAGGCTCGGGAATCGGGGACCTGCTGGCGATGTTAGCGGGGGCGAACCCACTGAGCGGCATCACCAAGTCGGTCAGCCAGTTCCAACGCGGCTCCAACGAGTTGCTGGTGGCGATCGAAAACTTCAACGTCACGATGGGCCAGATCAACGAGGTTGCCAGCCGGGTCAATCGGCTGCTCGATGATGTCGAGCCGCTGATCCGAGCGCTCATGCCCCAGATCACCCGGACGCTGCGGTCCGCCGACACGCTCGTCGAGCAGATGAGCGCGATGCCCAAGGACCTCGGCGAGTTCATGGGGATCCTCGGCGATGTCGCTCGACGGCTCCAACCTTTGGCGCAGCTCGCCGAATCGGCCGGCGGGATGTTCGGCCTCAAGGGGCTGAGTGGGTTGAGTGGCCTGGGCGGATTGCTGCCAGGCGGCGGTGGCACCCGCCCCACTGATCCCCCGCCGCCACCGCCGGCAGCAGTGCCGATACAGCGGGCGGCTACGAGGAAGGCGCCCGCGAAATCGCCGGTACAGGCGACAGCGGTAAAGGCGACAGGGACCAAGAAGACTGCGGCACCGAAATCAGCCGCGGGCACGGCTCCCTAACAACGGCTCCCAAGCCTTCAGCGGGGCCGGGGGGTGCGCCAGGGACGAATCCCAATTTCAGTGCTTGGCGACGAACGGCGCTGGCACGACCCGGCCGGGCAGAGCCGAGCCGCGCACGTCAATGGTGACAGGGGTGCCGTCGTCGACGTCAGGTGGCAGGAAGGCCAGCGCGATCCCGTGGCCGAGCGTCGGCGAAAAGTTCCCGCTCGTGACCACACCGACCTCGTGGCCGCCGACGAGCACGGAACACGCTGCACGCGGCGGGCGGCGGCCCTCGGTGGCGATTGCCCGAATCAGGCGGGAGACACCCCGTTCCCGTTCGGCGACAAGCGCCTCACGACCACGGAACTCGTCTTTGGACCAGGCGACCACCCAGCCGAGCCCGGCCTGCAGGCTCGTGATCCCCGGGCCCAACTCGTGGCCGTGCAGCGGCAGGGCGGCTTCCAACCGCAACGTGTCGCGGGCACCCAGCCCGGCCGGGGCAACGCCTGCGGCGATGATCGCGTCCCACAACTCGATCGCACGGTCGGCCGGGACGGCGATCTCGACACCCGCCTCACCCGTGTAACCCGTGCCGGCGACGACGCAGTCGGCGCCCTTCCAGCGAACACGCTCAACCCGGAAACGGCCAACCGCAGCGGCCTCGGGAATCACCGACGCCAACCGCTGACGGGCGTTGGGACCCTGCACGGCCAGCAGCGCGCGGTTGTGCGTGGTCTCGGTGCCGCCGACCGCGGCGCGCACCCGATCGGTGTTGGACGCGTTGGGCATCACATCGAACACGTCGCCGTCGACCCACCAGATGATGATGTCGTCGAGTACCGACCCGTCGGCCTCGTCGAGCAGATGGGTGTATTGGGCGCGGCCCGGGCAGATCCTGCCGAGATCGTTGGTGAACGCCCATTGCAGGCGCTCGAACACGTCGTCGCCGACAAGGCGCACGGTGCCGAGATGCGATACGTCGAACACGACCGCGTCGCGCCGACACGCGAGGTGCTCGTCAACGATTCCCGCTTCGTACGACAGGGGCATCTCCCATCCGCCGAACGGGGTCATCTTTGCTCCGAGGGCGCGATGAGCTGCCTCCAGTGGACTCCGCTCGACCGGGCCGTCGGTCACTGGGCCGTCGGTCACTGGGCCAGTGCGATGGGAACGCCGCTGGTGTCCGGCGCTGGTGCCGCGAGCTGCCGATCGAGCTCGAGTTTCAGGCCGCCGAGCGCGAGCACGTTGAGCACCCCTTGACCACCGCGGCGCATCACGTCGATCAGTTCGTCACCATCGCACAACAACACATCGCTTCCACTGATCACCAGATGCGCAGAGGCGATGTCGGAATCGACATGCTCGCGCAGGTAATCGAAAGCCCGCCGAACCGACTCGAGCTTGATCCCGGCATCGAGCAGGCTCTTGATCACCCGCAGCTCGAGCAGGTCGCGATACGAGTAGGCGCGGCGGCTGCCGCTGCCCGCCGCGTCGGTGAGTGACGGTCGAACGAGATCGGTCCGGGCCCAGTAATCGAGCTGGCGGTAAGAGATGCCGACGATCTTGGCGGCCTTCGTACCGCTGTAGCCCGGCTCGGGGAGAACTGCTCGCATGAACGACCTGCCTGATCTTTGTGCTGGAGCGCATCACACCGTCGTAACTACGCCGATGTAGGACCAGCCACGCTACACGCCGCCCTGCCGATGATCAAGGCTTACCGACTCTGCTGCGGCGACTAGGTCTTCTTGAAATCATCCGGATCGAGGTCGTCGAGGAAGTCGAGGAACTCATCGATGATCGCCTCGTCGGGATCGTCGTCGACCTCGACGGCCTGACCGGCCTCGAGCATGATCGCCTCGGTGGCAAAGATCGGGCTCCCCGTTCTCGCCGCGAGAGCGATCGCATCGCTCGGGCGGCACGACATAATGTGGGTGCGGTCACCGACTTCGAGGTGGAGCTCGGCGAAGAAAACGTGATCGCGAATCTCGGTGATCACCACGCTCGACAACGTCGCTGTCAACTGTCCGAGCACCAGCACCAACAGGTCGTGAGTGAGCGGTCGTGGCGATTCGATTCCCTCGAGCGCGGCGTGGATCGACGATGCCTCGGGGTTGCCGATCACGATCGGCAGGAGGCGCTGCAAGCCGGTCTGCTCGCGCAAGACCACCACGGGCGTGTTGGCTGGCACCTCCACCCGCACACCGACGAGTTGCATCTCGATCACGACGAAAGCGTAGCCCGTACGTGCCCCTCGATGTCGGAGCGAATCAGGGCTCGAGGTGATGGCGAGCCATCGATGCCACCAGCGCCGAACGCAGCACCGCGCCCAGATCGACGAGGTCGCCGAGCAACGTGGTGGCTTCCACACGGGCGTGCGGGTTGCGCTGGCGCAGCATCGGCATGATCCGCTGCTCGTACAGCCCGATCTCGCGCTCGGCGGCCTGCCGGTAGGTGCGCAGGTGGCGAGCGTCGATTCCTCTCGCCATGAACCCGGCTGCGGCGGCCACGATGTCGACGTCACCGGCGCTGTAGCTTGCCGTCCCCGCGCTGACCCGGGCCACGACCAGCCCGAACGATTCGAGGTCGGCGAGTTGCGCCTGCGTGATGCCGGTCGCCTCGCACAGTTCGGCGCGGTCGAAGAACTCCCGCTTCGGGGCGACCACGTCGACGACTTCGGGTCGGTCCGAAGCGACAACTTCGGGTCGGTCCGGCTCGACGGTCACGACCGGGGCCGCTGCCTCCGTGGCCATCACCGAAGCAACCGCTGCAGGGGCCGCAGATCCGGGGCCCGCGGCAACAGCGCTCGCCGCGACCAGCGCGGGCGCAACCACGTTACGAATGCCCCGCGGCGACGTGTCCGGGTTGGCGAGCGGCATGGCGATCGCGCCGGAGTCGTCGATCTCACCGGTTTCAAGCCGGTCGCGGATGACGCGCAGAGGCAGGAAGTTCTCGCGCTGCTCGCGCAGGATCACACGTAGGCGGTCGATGTCGGGGTCGAAGAACTTGCGGTACCCCGACGACGTTCGTTCCGGTTCGATCAGACCCTGACTTTCGAGGAAGCGGATCTTGGAGATGGTCACGTCGGGGAACTCCCCGAGCAGCAGCCCGAGCACCTCGCCGATGGAGAGGTACGGTCGTTCGTTGAGACCGCTGCTCACTTCTCGCCGGTTCCGAGTTCGAAGAACACCAGCCGGAACTTGCCGACCTGCAACTCATCGCCTTGACGTAACGGTGCCTCGTCGACACGCTCGAGGTTGAGGTACGTGCCATTGAGCGAACCGGCATCACGGACCACGTAC
>JANOKQ010000290.1:0-6011 GCA_031419375.1 Acidimicrobiaceae bacterium | reverse complement strand
TGCCGAGCGCGCCAGCGACAGGTAGTCGAGACCCACATCGAGCAGGAACCCGAGGCGGGCGTTGATCTCTTTGGTGACCCGTTCGGCGATGATCCGGTCACGCTCGCTCAATTCGAGCGCAGCGAGGAACTTGGCCGACTCGCCGATGCTCATCTGGCACACCTCGGAGATGTGCTTGTCGTTCACCCGCACCGACAGCGACGCCGGCTTGAGCCGTGCCCCACCGCAGGCATGGCACGCAACCTCGCGCATGTAGCCCTCGTACTGCTCACGGGTCCAGTCGCTCTCGGCACCCTCGTGGCGGCGCTTGATCCACGGGATCACGCCCTCGTACGCGGTGTTGTACTGGCGGCTGCGGCCGTAGCGGTTCTTGTACTTGACCTTCAAGTCGCCGGCGACACCGTGGAGGATGATCTTGTGCTGCTTGGCGGTGAGCGCGCGATAGGGCGTGTCGAGGTCGATCTCGTACACCTCGGCCACCGCCTCGAGCATCCGGTTGAAGTACTGGGTGTGCGCGCTGCGCCATGGGGCGATGGCCCCATCGTTGATGCTCTGATCGGGATCGGGCACAACCAGTTCGGGATCGACTTCGAAGGTGGTGCCGAGACCATCACAGGTGACACATGCGCCGTACGGCGAGTTGAACGAGAAGTTGCGCGGGGCGAGCTCTTCGTAGCTCGTGGCGCAGGTGGGGCACACGAGGTGCTGGCTGAACGTGAGCACCTCGTCGTCAATGCCGTCGCGGTTGACCAGCTCAACCTGGGCGACGCCTTCGGCAAGCCGCAGCGCCGTTTCGAGCGAGTCAGTCAGGCGCCGGTCGATGCCCTCGCGCTGCACCAGACGGTCGATGATGACCTCGATGTGGTGTTGTTCGTAGCGGGCCAGCTTGTCGTCGCGTTTCAAGAACTCGGCCAGGTCAACGACTTCGCCATCGATGCGGGCCCGCACGTACCCCTGTCCGGCAAGGTCTGCCAGCATGGTGTCGTACTCACCCTTACGTCCCCGCACCACGGGTGCCAGCACCTGAAACCGGGTGCCCTCGGGAAGCTTGAGGATGCGGTCGACGATCTGTTGGGGGGTCTGGCGTTCGAGACGGGTGTCGTCGTTGGGACAGTGCTGCACCCCGATGCGCGCGTACAGCAGGCGGAGGTAGTCGTACACCTCGGTGATCGTGCCGACGGTGGAACGGGGGTTGCGGCTCGCCGACTTCTGGTCGATCGAGATCGCCGGCGACAGCCCCTCGATGATGTCGACATCGGGCTTGTCCATCTGCCCCAGGAACTGCCGCGCGTAGGCGCTGAGACTCTCGACGTACCGGCGTTGCCCTTCGGCGTAGATGGTGTCGAAGGCCAGGCTGCTCTTGCCAGAACCTGACAGCCCGGTGAAGACGATCAGGCGGTCGCGGGGCAGGTCGACGCTGATGTTCTTGAGGTTGTGCTCACGAGCGCCGCGGACGATGATCGAGTTGCTATTGGCTGACGCCGGCATTGGATGAAGGCTACCGACGTTCAGAACTGACGTTCTGCACGAGCCGTCGTTCGGCTGAAGAATCGCTGAAGTCCAGCGCTCCCGGTGCCGATGACTGTTGAGATGGATGACGACACCACACGCAACGCAGGCACCGACAGGGCTGCGCACCACCTGCTGCGGTTTCTCCACGAGACCACCGACGCAGTGTGGAGCGTCAGCCCATATCCGGTTGGCAGCACGTTCCCGCTGGCCAGCAGTACGGGGAGCAACCACGGCTTCTTGTGCATGTCGACCACAGCCGACGACCACCGGTACCAATCCATCGGCGAGGCCGTGGCGATGTCGCTGGTGTTGATCGCCGAGGCCGAGGCAAAGATGCCCAAGGTCCCCGCAGCCACGCCGGACTCCCTCGCCGGACTGGCCAACGACTTCAACGACAGCCGCATCGTTGCCTACTTCCAACCGATCGTGGCGCTACGCACAGGCGAGGTGGTCGCCATCGAGGCGCTCGCCCGGATGCAGACACCCGATGGTGTACTCGGGCCGGAGAGCTTCCTCGGCTCCTTCGATACGCCGGCGGCGATGTGGACCCTGTTCGACCGGATGCTCGAATCCTCATTGCAGTTCCTGTCCGAACACCGCCATCGCCTCCCCAATCTCAGCGTGGCGATCAACCTCGAGCTTGCGGGCATTCCCCAGCACGGGATGGCCGACCTCGTCAGCAGACGCCTGGCGGAGTACGCCATCGACCCCGATCAGGTGAGCATCGAGTTGAACAACCGCGTGCCATGTCGGATCACGCCGCATGCGCTGAGCCAACTCCGTGACGTCGTCGCGCTCGGAGCGTCGCTACTCATCGACGATGTGCACTCGGGGTTCGACACCGTGCTCCAACTTCCGGGCGTCGAGATCTCCGGAGCAAAGCTCGATCGTCGGGTGGTGCAGTCGCTGTCGTCGAACGACCCACATGGCACCGAGGTCGCGACAATTCTCGCCCGCGCCGCGAAATCGGGGATCGAGGTGATCGCCGAGGGAGTCGAAACCCAAGTGCAGTACGACAAGCTGATCCAACTCGGGTGCAGCTTTGGCCAGGGCTACTTCTTCGCAGTGCCCCAGCCAGCGAGCTCGCTCGCAGCCGTGCTCGATGCTCCGCTTGTGGGCACCTGGTAGCCGCTGCGGTCTCTGATCACCCGGGCGCGGCCCACTCGTTTCCCGTAGGGTGCCCGCCGATGGCACCGTCCCCATTCGATCGAACCTCCCCGGCGGATGCGGCCCGGGCCACAGACCTGGCGGCGATGAAGCGGGTAGCCACCGGCCTGTTCGCCCTCGTCGCAGCCATCTTCGTAGTCGCCAGGCTGCTGGCGGGTTCGATCACCGGCATCGACTACGTGGAAGCCTTCGCCGAGGCGGCGATGGTGGGCGCGCTCGCTGACTGGTTCGCGGTCACGGCGCTGTTTCGTCATCCGCTCCGCCTGCCGATCCCGCACACGGCGATCATCCCCAACCGAAAAGACCAGATCGGCCAATCCCTCGGGGAGTTCGTCGAGGGCAACTTCCTCACCCGCGAACTGCTCGACGAGCGACTCGCCGACGCCAACGTCGCCGCCAGGCTCGGCCGCTGGTTGTCGGAACCGGCCAACACCCGCCGCGCCGCCAACGTGTGCGGCGACGCGGTGCGCGGGGCGTTGGAAGTGGCCGACGACGAATCGATCTCGCGCTCGATCGAGGCGGTCGTCGAGGGTCGGATCCGCTCGACCGAGGTCGCTCCCCTCGTCGGGCGCGCGGTCGACATCGGGATCGCCGGCGGTCACCTGCAACGGCTGCTCGACAGCGTGCTCATCGGCTTGGTCGGCTTCGTCGATGACAACCGGGCAACGTTTCGAGCCCAGCTGGAAACCGAGTCGCCATGGTGGATTCCTGAGCGTATCGACGACCGGATCTTCGACAAGATCGTCAACGGGATGCACCGCTTCATCGCCGAGGTCGCAGGCAATCCCGACCACCACGTGCGCGACTCGATTGATCAACGGGTGCGGGTGCTGGCCGAGCGGATGCGCACCGACCCGGTGTTGATTGCCAAAGGGGAACAGCTCAAGGCCGAGGTGCTCGCCCACCCTGACGTCCGGGCGTGGATCGCCTCGCTGTGGGGCGAGCTGAAACGCTCCCTCGATGCTGCGGCCGGTGATCCCGACAGCGAACTGCAGCGACGACTTGCCGCCAACCTGGTGCACGTGGGTCATCGCCTGGCCGACGACCGCGAGTTGCAGCACAAGGTCGATGCGTGGGTGGCGGCGGCCGTGGGCTATGTCGTCGAGAACTACCGTGGCGAGGTCGCCCAACTCATCGCCTCGACCGTGCAGCGCTGGGATGGCGAATCCACCAGCCGGAGGATGGAGCTACAGGTCGGCCGCGACCTGCAGTTCATTCGGATCAACGGCACGATCGTCGGCGGCCTCGCCGGTGTCGTCATCCACGCCGCGACTCAGGTGCTGTAGCCCCGACTGCAACGTTGGATCACAAGGCCTCACGTAGCTCGCGGCGGAGCTCGTTGACCTCGTCACGGAGGCGGGCCGCGTACTCGAACTTGAGCTCGGTTGCGGCTTCGTGCATCTCTTCTTCGAGGGTCTGGATCAGACGCGCCAGTTCCTTCTGCGGCAACGTCTTCAACTCGGCCTTCACCTTGTCGCGCTCGTGCTGACGGCGACGATCCTTGCCCGGCACCGGGGCCCCGCTACTGGTGTCGAGGCCGAGCATCGACAGAATGTCGCCGACCGCTTTGCGGATGGTCTGCGGGTTGATGCCGTGTTCGAGGTTGTAGGCGATTTGGCGTTCGCGCCGCCGTTGCGTCTCGTCGATCGCTTTGGTCATCGAGTCGGTGACCTTGTCGGCATACAGGATCACCTGGCCGTCGACATTTCGGGCAGCCCGACCCATCGTCTGGATCAGCGAGGTGGAGCTGCGCAGGAAGCCTTCCTTATCGGCATCGAGGATGCACACCAGCGACACCTCTGGCAGATCGAGCCCCTCGCGTAGCAGGTTGATCCCGACCAGCACGTCGAACTCGCCCAACCTCAGGCCGCGCAAGGTCTGGATGCGCTGGATGGTGTCGATGTTGCTGTGCAGGTAGCGCACCCGCAGCCCCTGCTCGAGCAGGTACTCGGTGAGGTCCTCGGCCATCTTCTTGGTGAGCGTGGTGACCAGCACTCGGTCGCCGCGGGCGATGCGGTCGTTGACGTTGGCGATCAGGTCGTCGATCTGGCCCTTGGTGGGTTTGATGATCACCTCGGGGTCGACCAGGCCGGTCGGGCGCACGATCTGCTCGACGATCTGCTCGCTGACGCGCAACTCGTAGGCGGCGGGGGTGGCCGACAGGAAGACCACCTGGTTCAGCCGCTCCATGATCTCGTCGAAACGCAGCGGCCGGTTGTCGCGCGCGCTTGGCAGGCGGAAGCCGTGTTCGACGAGCATGTCCTTGCGGCTGCGGTCGCCTTCGTACTGGCCGTGCAGCTGCGGGACCGCAACGTGGCTCTCGTCGATCACCATCAAGAAGTCGTCGGGGAAGTAGTCGATCAGGGTGAACGGCGGCTCTCCGGTGGTGCGCCCGTCGATGTGCATCGAGTAGTTCTCGATGCCGTTGCAGTAGCCGACCTCTTGGATCATCTCCAGGTCGTATTGGGTGCGCATCCGCAACCGTTGCGCCTCGAGCAGTTTGCCATTGGCCTCGAACCAGGCCAGACGTTCCTGTAACTCGGCCTCGATGCCGATCACCGCGGCGCGCATCCGCTCGTCGCCGGCGACGTAGTGGGTGGCCGGGAACACCTGGGTGCGGGTGAGCTCGTGCAACTGTTCGCCGGTGAGCGGATCGATCACCGTGAGGCGGTCGACGGTGTCGCCGAACATCTCGATACGGATGACCGTGGACTCGTAGGACGGGTGCACCTCGATGGTGTCGCCACGAACCCGGAACTTGCCGCGCCCGAGGGTGAGATCGTTGCGGTCGAACTGCAGGTCGACCAGGCGGCGCAAGATGCTGCGCTGGTCGTAGTCGACGCCGACGCTGAGGTCGAGCAGTTGCCCGCGGTACTCCTCCGGGTTGCCCATCCCGTAGATGCAGCTGACCGAGGCAACGACGATGGTGTCGCGGCGGGTGAGCAGACCAGCGGTGGCCGAGTGGCGCAGGCGGTCGATCTCGTCGTTGATCGAGGAGTCCTTCTCGATGTAGGTGTCGCTGGAGGGGATGTACGCCTCGGGCTGGTAGTAGTCGTAGTAGCTGACGAAGTACTCGACCCGGTTGTTCGGGAAGAACTCGCGCATCTCCTGGGCCAACTGGGCGGCGAGCGACTTGTTCGGGGCCAGGATCAGCGTCGCCTTCTGGGTCCGCTCGATGGTCCACGCGATCGTCGCCGACTTGCCCGACCCCGTGATGCCGAGCAGCGTCTGGAACCGCTCTCCGCGTTTGAGTCCGGCCGACAGCGCCTCGATCGCCTCCGGCTGATCGCCGGCCGGCGCGAAGTCGGAGACCACTTTGAAGGGTTTCGGCA